>VGEM01000029.1 GCA_016869315.1 Alphaproteobacteria bacterium
CACGGATCGCCTCCGCGATTGCCCGGCCCTGGCCGCATAAAACCTCTACTTGCCGAAGCTTCGCGACAATCTCTTCAGCCGTATGCCTCTTTCCCATCGTGGTCCTCCTTCAAAAAAAACCATACCTCAGGATAGACCACTTCAAAGGGGGCACCTCAGTCGATGGTCTCGACGGATCGCGCGCTCAACGTTTCAAGCTTTGCACCCGTTGATGCCACGGCTGAAGCCCTGCGTCTTGCCCGCGCCGAGTATCAGGGCGTGATCTTCGATAGCGCCGCGACGCCGGATCCGGAACGTTTGGTTCGCGCCGACCGGGCCAAGTTCATCCAGATCTTGACGCACCTACTGACGAACGCTGCAAAGGCGTCCGGGCCCAGTGGCATGGTTCGGATCGATCAAGCCGTCACCGAGCTCGGGAGTTACCGGATCCGGGTTATTGATTCCGGCGCCGGTGTCGATCCGGAGACGGTGCAGCTGCTGTTCACGCCATTCGCCCGCGGCAACAATCCTTATCATCATGGCGCGGTCGGGTACGGTATCGGCCTTGTCGTCAGCAAGCGGCTTGCCGAATTGCACGGCGCGACGCTCACATTGCGCGCCAACACGCCGGCACGGGGAAGCACCGCGGAATTCATCTTGCCCCCCGAGCGCGTGCTGAAGCACGCCAGTACGGTGGTCGCGGGATAGCCGTCAGATACGGCTGATAATGTTGACATCCGTCCTGTCGGCTATCTTTTTCTCGGCGCCTGACCTCCGGTAGTAAGGCTCCGCATTCGGAACCCGCGGCGGGATCACGCCATCGCGTGGCCGCGGCGTCCCCATCTTTTCGACGTGGGCAATCGTGTCCTCGATCTGATCGAAGGGAATCACCAAGACGCCGTCTTCATCGCCGACCACGAGGTCGCCCGGGTTGACGATGACGCCGCCGCAAACGGCCGGCACATTGAGCCACCCCGGTTTGTCGGAGGTGGCGGTGTAGGGCACCGTGCCGCGGCAAAAGAGCGGAATTCCCTCACGGGCGCGGATCACCTCGGCGGTGAGGATGTATCCGTCGACGACAATGCCGGCGCCGCCCGCCTGTTTGATCGCGCTCGCCATCGTCGCGCCGAAGGCCGCCGCGGTGGCATCGCCCCTGGCGTCGACCACCAGCACATCGCCGGGTTTCAGATACTTACCGGCAATTTGCCCCATCAGCGTGTCGTTGGTGTGCTCGGGCTTCGCCGTGAAGGCGGGACCGCACAGCCGCCAGCTTCGCTCGAGCGGCTTGATCCCGGGATCGACCACCTGACGCGGACCGACGCGGCAGCCGAGCAGACAGTAATAAAGCCCCTCGGCGCGCTTGATCAGCGCCGGGTCGGGCCGTGGAAAATCGGTGACGATGCGATATTTGGACATGCGCTCAATCCAGAACGGCGGTGGCGTGAACTTCGAGCATGGCGCCCGGTAACGTCAGGCTTGGCACATGCACGCCGGTCGCGACCGGCATCGCGGCACCGGCCGTCTTATAAATTTCTGCCCTGACCCAGGCGCATCGCGTCAGCTCGGGCGAATTGGTGGTGTAGTTGGTCTCGGCCACCACGTGTCTCAGGTTCGCGCCGGCCTTGGCCAGCACGAATTGCAGGCGCTGATAGATGTGGCGGATTTGCGCTTCCATGTCTCCGGCGCCGACCAGTTTAAAATCGTCGTCGGCCGAGACCAGGCCCGAGAGAAAAAGCTGATTGCCAGCCTTGATCGCATACGAGAGATCGAACCTCTTCTCGAGCGACGGGTAGACCGAGATGATCTGTTCAGGTTTTGCCATGGGGTGTGCTCATTCCAGTTCAGCGGTCGCGTGAATTTCGAGCATGGCGCCAGGAAGAAACAACGCCGAGACCTGCACGGCCGTTCCGACCGGAGGAGCCGCCCCAGCCTGTTGGTAGATTTCGCGGCGGACCCAGCCGGCGCCGGCCAGGGCCGCGACATCGGTGGTAAAACTGATCTCGCTGACGACGTTTTTGAGCGTGCAATTCGCCTTGTCCAGAACGCGTTGCATGCGGGCGTAGATGTTGCGGATTTGGGCCGCCATGTCGCCGGGCCCGACCAGTTGAAAGGTTTCGTCATCGGCCGACAGGAGTCCGGCCATATAGAGCGTCTTTCCCGACCTGACCAGGTAACTGATCCCGAATTTCTGTTCGAGCGTCGGGTTGACCGAGATGACCTGTTCCTTGCGCGCCATTGTGCCCTCCCCCCGCGGATGGTGCACCTTATCCCGAGGTGACAGCCTCTCGCCAGAACTGCAGCGTCCGCGCGCCGATCGCCTGCCGACCTTCGACCGCGGCAATATCTTCGAGACAGGACAGCAGCGCCCGCGCTTGGGTTTCGAGGCCGACGAGACCGAGAAACAACAGACTGCGCGTCAATCGCAGGTAATTGTGGTTGGCCGGTTCGAGCCAATTCGGCGCCCGCGCCGCAAATGTCGGCGCGCGGACAATGCAATGCGCTTCGCGGACAAGGCCGAGAAAGGACAACAGGAGGTCAAGCGAACGGACCGCCCGGGCCTGGAGCTCAGGAGAATGGCGGAAAGCGAAACGATCCTCGGCGCTCAGGAGCGGCGCGGATGGATTGAAACGGCTTGGATCCGGAAGCGGAAAGAGCCACTGGATGTAATCGTGAACCATCTCGAGCCGGCGATCGTCCCAGCTCCAGATATCCTCGATCTTCCTGCCGGCCCGATCGGTTCCCGTGCCTTGATAGAAGTCGATGATGGCGCCCGCGCTCATGGCACCAGCATATCCGAAACAAGGGCCCCGCGCGCACCGCGTGAGTCGAGGGAGGGGGAGTCCTCAGGGGGAGAGGAGACTCGACGACGATGCGCGCGGAGTAGGCAAGCTACTGTCAGGCGATGGCGATCTTCTTGGTCTTCGCCTGGCCTTGTTCCGACTTTGGCACCGAGATGGTCAGCACGCCGCGCCTAAACTTGGCGTCCGCCTTGTCGGCGACAAGACCAAACGGCAGCCGCCCGATCCGGTTGTCAGGCTTCCCGCAAACGACGATCAGGCGGCTTTCGCCGTCGGCGCGTCGATGGTTGCCGCGGATGCGATCTGAATGCGGCGCGGCTTCAGGGCTTCCGGCACTTCGCGCTTGAGGTCGATGTGCAGGAGACCGTTTTCCATTCGGGCCGAACTGACGCGAATATGGTCCGCCAACTCGAAGCGGCGCTCGAAGCCGCGGCGCGCGATACCACGATGCAGGAAAACGCTTTGATCGGGCTCGTGGGTGCTCTTGGCTTTGACAGTCAGCGTGTTGTTTTCAACCTGGACGTCGATGTCAGCCGCATCGAAACCGGCAACCGCCAGGGTGACGCGATACGCGTCGGCGCCCGCCTTGACGATGTCATAGGGTGGAAACGCGCTTTGGCCTTCATCAAGCCGCGACGCGGGGTCGAGCACGCGCGCGAGGTTGTCGAAACCGACGGTGGCGCGAAACAGGGGAGACAGATCGAACGCACGCATGGATATCCTCCAATGAGCAATATCGTTCGGCGCATTTTGCGGGCCATGAGGCCTTCGATCGGCCTCAACGCGCCCCTCGGGGCCGCGCCGTGCAACCCGACGGACCCCATCAGGCATCCGTCGAGGGGTCATTTAAGATCAAAAGTGCGGCCGTCAAGAGGCGCCTGAAACGCCGCCAAAACCGGCGAGTCGGCTACGATCTTGAGGCGTCGCCCCGGGTGCGGCACAACGCCTTGAGCGCGGCCCACTCCCGATCAGTCATGGCGGGGCGGGCCGCCGGCGCGCGAACGCGTTCCAGTGCCTCGATTCGTTCTTCTTCAAGCGGATGGCTGGAGAAGTACGTGGCGAAAACGTGCGGTTCGCCTCGCAGTTCCGCGAACCTCCTAAACATCGCGGTCAATCCATCGGTTCCGAATCCGGCGCGATTGAGCAGCCGAACCGCGGTCGCGTCGGCCTCACGCTCGGCATCGCGGCTGAATCGCAACCTGTATTGCGTTGCCCCCATCGTCGCCACCGACTCTGGCGTCAAGCCGCCAAAAATTGCACCAAACAAGAACTTGGTTCCACCGCTTATGATCATGCGGCGCATGGCATGGCGGTGGAGCTGATGCCCGAGCTCATGCGCAATGACACCGACCACGGCCTCAGGCCCGGGCGCGTGTTCGATCAGTCCGGTTTGCACGACGAGATGATTGCCGGCAAACACAAATGCGTTGGGCTCGTCGTTGTCGATGGCATAGACGGTGAAAGGTGGATTGACGCTCTCGGACGCCAGCAGCTGACGCGCCACCGACGCGATCACGGCGAGACCTTCGGCTTCCGTGCATCGCCGTTTTTCGGGCACGTGATACGGTACCAGTTCCTGACCAACGCTGACTTCGTACGACATTGGAATCATCGCCGTGATCGGGGTCGCCAGGAGTGGAATGGCCTTGGTCGCAACGAAGCCGGCCACCACGGCGCCGACGGCGGCGAGCGCCAGAATGCGCGGCTTTGCCGCCAGTCGCGTCCGGCCAGCGGGTTTCGCCGACCAGGCAAGGAACGGCGCCGCCAAGTCGGGCGAAGCAAATTTGATTCGAACGTCGGGCTGCTGCGTCGATGTCAGGATGCGCGACGGCCCCTCGATCCCATCGTCAACCACGCCGACCGATGTCCGACTGAAGCGCGTCAACTCGACGCCGGCTTCGTCGCGGCAGACGAGGTCGGTGCCCTCGACCGACAATGTCGCGGCCTGAGAACGCGCCGATTTGCCGTCGAAGCAGACGACCGGGGCCGAAAGAGCCGGAGACTCAGAAGAAGCTGACATCGACATCGACAATCTCAGCCAGGGTTTCGCCGGATTTGCTCAATTCCTCGGTCGACTGGGACAACTGGGCCGCGGCCGTTTCGATGTCGCCGACGATCTTGAGATTTTCGGCGTAGATCCTTGCGTTGCGCAGGGTCACGAACACGCGGCCAAAGCCGAGCGTCACCGTCATGATCAGATAATTGACGAACAGGAAGATCGCGCAGGAAGGGCCTGTCTGAGTCCAGCGGAAGCGCAACGATCCGACGCTGAAATTATTGTACTGAAACTTCTGAACCTCGGCCACGTACCAGAACCGCGAAATTCCGATTGTAGGCACAAAAAGTAACCAGCTCAGAAGGTGAATGCCGATCAGATTCTTGGCCGAACCCGAGAACGTTCCCCTGGTGTTGCCAATCCAGACGTTGTTCATCAAATAGGTCAGGGCGATGCGGTCGGCCAGCGGCGACAGCAGACCGAGGGTCGCGAGGTTGGCGATGCCCATCAATCCGACCCGCCAGCCGTAACCCCACGCCGATCCGGATAAGCGGCCGCGAATGCCGCGCCAGCGAGTCCGCGACAGGCGATACCGATACGCGGCATAGATTGCGACTTGGTAGACGTAAAGAAACAAGAGGAAGGCCGGGACAATCAAGAGCAGTCGTTCGGTCCCGTCGATGATCTCGCTCGCGAGATAGGCCAGAAGCGCAATTCCAGGGAGGCCGTAGAGAAAGCCGCGCAACAGCTCGGTTGCCAGGCCGGTGTACTAGCAGGAATCGCCCGCGATCGAGAACCGCGACGTCAGATACCGTCGGATCCGCGTGCGGCCCCAGAAATTGTAGATGCCGAGAGTGCAGATATTGAGAAGAATGTTGAGGAGCCAGATCGAGACGAATTCGCCGTGTCGCCCCGAGAACTGGATCGACACGATCGGGCTGGCATTTGCCTGCTGACCGACCATGCCCCTGCCCCTCCCTGTCGAAGGGCAAGCATATCGGGTTCTGACCCGTCCTCAATCTTGAATTGAACCGGCGAAATTCGACCCGGCGATCGCCGCTGCCTCCCAGGCAAGGATCGCACTCCGCCTCTCGCCGCCCCATTTATAGGCCTTGGCCAGGGCGGTTTCACGCAACACACGATGGCAGGGCACGACATAGGCGAGCGGGTTTCGCGACAAGGCGGTACCGACCGCGCGCGAGGCGCCGGTCCGCCGGATGGCGTTCGCAACGTCGCCATAGGACACCATCGCTCCCGACGGAACCCGCAGCAGGGCGGACCAAACCTGCACCTGAAAGTTCGTGCCGCGCATCAGGAGCCGAAGCGGCGCGCCCCGTTTCGTCGGGCCAAACATGCGTTGCGCCACATCGGCGGCATGCGCCGGATCGGCGACAAACTTGCCGAGAGGCCATTCCGCACGGGCGCGCTCGAACACGGCGCCGGCGTCATCGTCGATGAACTCGACGCCGCAAATGCCGCGCCCGGTCGACAGGATTAGGGCCGGGCCAAACGGCGTCGCTGCGACACCGTGGCGGATTTCAAGTCCTGCGCCGCAGGCCTTGTACTCGCCTGGCGACATCGCCTCGACTGTGACGAACAAATCGTGCAACCGCGACGGTCCCGACAGCCCGACTTCGTAGGCCGCATCCAACACCGAGGCCGACCGGCGCATCACGGCTTTGGCGTGTTCGAGGGTGAGATAACCCATCAATTGCTTCGGGCTGACGCCCGCCCAGCGCTTGAACATGCGCTGCAGATGAAAAGTGCTCAGCCCGACATGGGCGGCAATGTCATCCAATGAGGGCTGATGCGCGCGCGCCTTGACGATGTAGCGAATCGCCGCCGCAATGCGGGCGTAATCGCGCGAGACTGGTTCGAAGTCGGTCGTCGTCGGCATGAAGTTCATTGTGCCACCTTGCGAAGAAACATGCGCCACCCTAGGAGAGCCGGCGACCTCGATCGACCCGGTTCTTGCGATTCTGCCCTCGCGAAAAGACATATGACGCCTGCTATAGTGGTTCAGCCATGCTGATCGTCCGTGCCGCAGACCCCGATGACGCCCCTGGTATCGCGCGTGTCCACGTCGAGGCCTGGCAGGCGACCTATCGCGGCATCATCCCTCAGAACTACCTTGATTCGCTGACGGTGCAGAACCGCACCATCGGCTGGATTCGCATTTTGCAACGGCAAGACGACGCGATCACCCTGGTCAGCGAGGAGCACGATGGACGCATCGTCGGGTTCGCCAGTGGGGGCCCGATCCGGCATCGCGATAACCGCTTCCAATGCGAACTGACGTCGCTCTACGTTTCACCCCGAGCGCAACGTCGCGGACACGGTCGGCGGCTGTTTCTGGCGGTGGCGAATCGCCTGCATGGAATGAAGCTTACCGGACTGTTCACCTGGGTCCTGGCCGAAAATCCGGCACGAAGTTTCTATCAGGTCATGGGCGGCGAGCAGGCGGCCGAGTTGACGCGCGATTTCGCCGGCGTGCCGCTCAAGGAAATCGGCTACGGCTGGCGCGAGACGCCGCACTACGATTGATCAGGCGGGCTTTCGGAATCGCAGCGTCATGCGATCCGATTCGCCGATGGCAAGATACTTCTCGCGGTCCTTGTCGCCGCCCCAGAGCCATGGTGGCAGGTTCCAAACGCCAAGCGGATGGTCGGCGGTATCCGCGGGATTGGCATTGATTTCGCTGGACGCCTCAAGTGCAAAACCCGCGTTGCAGACCATGTCGATGACGTGGTCTTGGTGCATGTAACCCCTGAGTGCATGTGGGTCGCGCGCCTGGCCCGCAGGGGCACGATGCTCGGTGAGCCCGAGGATGCCGCCCGGCTTGAGAGCCCCGAACATGGCCGCAAGTAAGCGGCCAAGCGCGTCATTCCGAGCGAAGACATGGGCGAGCCTGAGAAACAAAATCAAATCGACCGAACCGGTGGGCGCGATGTCGAAACGGCATTGCGAGACCCGGCCGTGCAGGACCCGATCGTAGAGGTCGGGCCGCGCCGCAAGCTTGGCCAGGTACTCGCGATGATGCGGCTCCGGTTTGAACGATGTCTCAGTCTCGAGATCATAACCGGCGGCGATATAGCGGCCGTGATCGCGCAAATAGGGCGCCAGAATCTCGGTGGTCCAGCCCGCCGAGCCGGGCCAGATGTCGGCGACCGCTTGTGTCGGTGACAGCCCGAAAAACGCCAAGGTTTCGCGAGGATGGCGATAGCGATCGCGCGCCTTGTGCGCGTCGCTGCGATGGTCGCTCTCGAGCAGCCGGTCGAGGCGCGCGTCACGCGCCGCCTCGGCCATCATGCCGCCGGCAATTCGGCTTCGGCGGGCGCGGCACTGGCCCGGCGATCATGGCCCTTGACCTCGGCCGCCGCGTCGCGGAGTTCGGCCAACGCCGTTTCGAAGTCTTTCAATTTTTGACCAAGCGCCGCCTTGAGTTCGGGCTCGATATTGCCCTGCTGAAACCGGGCCAAGGACTCGCCGTGACCCTGCAACGCCGCGACCGAGTCGGCGAGGCTGCGTGACCGTGGCGTATGAATATCGTGCACGGTGCGAAGGTTGTTGATCAGCATATGGATCAGCGAGCGGATGAATGGATCGGCGCCACGCATCGTTTCGATCATGACTTTGACCGAGATCACCTTCGCCGTCGAATCTTGCAGCGCATATGCCGTTGCCGCGCGAGGGCTGCCGTCGATCACCGCCATTTCGCCAAACAGATCGCCGGGGCCGATGGTCGCGATCGGCACCCGCTTGCCGTCAACCTCGCGGAAAATGCCGATCGATCCCGATTCGATCAGATAGGCCGCATCGCCCTTGTCGCCCTGTTTGAAGATCACGGTCCCCTTGGCAATCTTGACCGCTTCGACTTGCAGGGATTCGGGGGCGGGCTGAGGCATGGATGTCGGGGTCAACGGCGACGGCACCTCAGGCGAATGTCCTTTGAAAGTGGTGCCGAGTCAAAGCTTCCCGCTTTGTCTTGACCATAGCGCGGAGTAACGTGCGCTGGAGATCGGGGAGGTTGAAATTGCTCGAAAGCTTCGTCCGCGGCGTTGATTTGCTCAATGACCGAATCGGCCAGGCGATATCGTGGTTGACGCTGGGATGCGTCGTGACCTGCTTTGCCGTCGTCGTTTTGCGTTATGGGTTCAACATCGGGTTCCCATGGATGCAGGAATTTTACGTCTGGCAGCACGCGGCCGTGTTCCTGATTGGCGCCGGCTACACGCTGTTGCATCGCGGCCACGTCAACGTCGACATCGTCTATGGCCGTCTGCCGCCCCGTCGGAAGGCCTGGCTCGACATCTTCGGAACCCTCGTTTTCTTGTTTCCCTGGCTGGCGGTGTTGGCATGGACGTCTGGTCCGTTCGTCACCTCCTCGTGGGCCGTGCGCGAAGCCTCCGCCAACCCGAGCGGCATGCCGGCCGTTTATCTGCTGAAGGCGACAATCTGGATCTTCGTCCTGGTCGTTTTCCTTCAAGGACTCGCGCATCTGATTCGATGCGCCCTGCAGCTTGCGGGCCGGGAAATGACCGACGCCGACGAGGCCCCCGTCACCGATGAGCGGATATGAAGGCACGCTCATGAACGCTGTTTTGATCGGGGAAGTGCTGTCGGTCGCCATGTTCGTGGTGACGATCTTCGCCGTGTTGATCGGCTATCCGGTCGCCTTCACGCTCGCCGGCATCGCGCTGCTGTTCGCGCTGGCGGGGATCGGCGCCGGGGTTTTCGACCCCGCCATTCTGTCGGCCCTGGCGGGCCGCTACTTCGGCACCATGACCAACGAAACGTTGGTGGCCGTTCCGCTGTTTGTCTTCATGGGCGTGATGCTCGAGCGGTCGAAGATCGCCGAAGCGCTCTTGACCACCATGGGCGAGCTGTTTGGTGCGCTCCGGGGCGGCCTCGGTTACTCGGTGATCATCGTTGGCGCGCTGCTTGCGGCGTCGACAGGGATCGTCGGCGCGACCGTCGTGACCATGGGTCTGTTATCGCTGCCGGCGATGATGCGCGCCGGATACGACCCCAAGCTCGCCACCGGCACCATCTGCGCCGCAGGAACCCTGGGCCAAATTATTCCGCCGTCGACAGTGCTGATTTTTATTGGCGATATTTTGCAGGGTGCCAATCAACAAGCCCAGCTGGCGCTCGGCAACATGTCGCCCGAACCGGTGTCGGTGGGCCAGCTCTTCGCCGGCGCGATGCTGCCCGGCGTGCTGCTGGTGGGTCTGTACCTGGTTTGGGTTTTCATCAAGTCGGTGATTGACCCGGCCTCCTGTCCGCCGCTCGAGACGGGACGTCACGGCGATCGCGGCATGGCCATACGCATTTTGGATGCGTTGGTGCCGCCGCTGGCGCTGATCCTCGCCGTGCTGGGTTCGATCCTTACCGGCATCGCGACGCCGACCGAATCTGCCTCGGTCGGTGCTGTTGGTGCCATGGCGCTGGCCGCCGCCAAGCGGCAACTGACCCTCGACGTCTTGCGTCAGGTGATGCGTTCGACCCTTACCATCAGCTCGATGGTTTTCGTGATCCTCTTGGGCGCCAGCGTGTTCAGCCTCGTGTTTCGTGGGCTTGGCGGCGAGCACCTGGTCTACGAGGCCCTGGCCGACATGCCGGGCGGCGTGATCGGCGCGGTCGCGGTGGTCATGCTGGTTATCTTCCTGCTCGGGTTTTTTCTCGACACCTTCGAGATCATCTTCATTGTCGTGCCGATCGCCGCCCCCGTGCTGATTCGCCTCGGCGCCGATCCGATCTGGCTCGGAGTCATGATCGGCGTCAATCTCCAGACCAGTTTCCTGACTCCTCCGTTTGGCTTCGCCTTGTTCTATTTGCGCGGTGTCGCCGCGGCCGCGATCAAGACCGCCGATATCTACCGCGGGGCGCTGCCCTATGTGGCGATGCAGGTGATCGGGCTTGGCGTGCTGTGGCTTGTCCCCGAGGTGGCGACCGCGCTGCCCGAGGTGATCTTCAGCGCCGAGCCGATCGTGCTCGATGCGCCGAGCGGCGCGCCGTCGACGACTGCGCCGGCCGGATCACCGGTGGCCGACGATTTCTCCGATCTGTTCGCGGCGCCGGGGGATCAGAAAACCCAACCGTATATGGACGATTTTGGCGACCTTGTTCCCAAGTGAAGGAGGCGATCATGATGGACCGGCGTGGCGTTATGGCCCTGACCATGGGCGCATCGATGGGCGGCCGAGCGTTTGCGCAAGCGGCGCCGACGGCATTGACGCTGGATATCAAGCCACTGCCGATCGATGCCAAATCGATTGCGGGCATGTCGGAGAAGCTGATCGTCAGCCATCACGAAAACAATTACGCCGGCGCGGTGCGCCGCTTCAACGCCATTTCGACGGAGCTTGCCGGGCTCGATTATGCCAAGGCGCCGGTCTTCACGATCAACGGCCTGAAGCGCGAGCAGCTGGTCGCGGCGAATTCGGCGATTCTGCATGAGCTGTTCTTTGCATGCCTGGGCCGGGGCGGCGAACCCGCCGGCGAAATGGCCGCGGCGATCATGCGCGACTTTGGTTCGGTCGCGGCGTGGCGCGCCGAGTTCGCGGCCGTCGGCAGGGCCCTCGGCGGCGGATCGGGCTGGGTGCTGTTGACCTGGTCGCCGCGGTTGCGGCGCCTGGTTAATCAGTGGGCCGCGGATCACACCATGACCATGGCGGGCGATGGCGTTGTTCTGGCGCTCGACATGTACGAGCACGCCTATCATATGGACTACGGCGCGAAAGCTGCGGCCTATGTCGATGCGTACATGGCGGCGATCGATTGGTCGGGCGCGGCGGCGCGGTATGACGCGGCGCGCAAGGCGTTCGGCTAGCTCTTGAGGCCGAACTTGAACGGCAGCCGCCGGGCGTTGACGTAGGCCTGGTCGGCGATCCGCGTCCATGGAATCACCTCGGCGCGGAACTTGAGGAAATCGACCACGATCTTTTTCACCGTGGCATCGCCCGCTTCGTAGACTTCGTTCAGCACTTCGTTGGATTTCTCGCCGCAGGCCATCAGCACGTCTTCGGGCAGGCCCTTGACGATGACGCCGTGCTTCTCAACCAGCGTGCGCAGCGCCGGTCCAGAGCGTGCGTTGTACTCGGCCCAGATGTCGCCGTTGGCGGCTTCGGCCGCGGCCTTGACGATCGCTTGCAGATCGGCGGGCAGCGAGCGCCACGCCGCTTCGTTGATCATCAATTGCAAGGCGGCGCCGGGCTCGTGATAGCCGTGCGAATAGTAGTAGCGGCAGACCTGATAGAAACCGAGCGCGAGGTCATTGTAGGGGCCGATCCACTCAGCGGCGTCGATGGCGCCCGATTGCAGGGCCGGGAAAATTTCGCCGCCCGGCAAAGCGACCGGCGTTACGCCCAGCTTCTGAAGAATCTTTCCCTGGTTGCCGGGCGCGCGAAACTTGAGGCCCTGGAGATCGTCGACCGAGCGGACCTCCTTCTTGAACCAGCCCAACATTTGCGTGCCGGTGTTGCCGGCAAGGAACGCGCGGATGCCAAATGGCGCGTAAAGTTCGTCCCACAGCTTCTGGCCTTCGCCGTATTTCACCCAGGCTTCGATCTCGGGCGCGGTGAATCCAAACGGAAACGCCGTGTAGAATGCCGTGCCTTCGGATTTTCCGAGATGATAATAGGACGCGTCGTGTCCGAGCTGAGCCGTTCCGCTCGCGACCGCGCCAAAGCATTCGAACGCCGGCACCAGTTCGCCGGCGGCGTAGACCTTCACCGTCAGGCGCCCGCCGCTCATCTCGCCGATGCGCGCGGCCAGGCGCTCGACGCCGGCGCCAAGTCCGGGCAGGCCCTTCGGCCAGCTCGTCACCATGCGCCATTCCATCAACCCCTGGCCGATGGCGGGCGCGGCAAAACCGGCGGCGGCTGCGCCGGCTGTTGCGCCAATCTTCTTAAATAACCCTCTGCGCTTCATAAATTTTTCCGCGCAAAAATAGGGCCGTACCCTAATTTCGTGGTTTAGGCGGCGACGGTCCAGGTTTTGCCGCCGCGGAGCAGCTTGTCGAGATCGCCGGGACCCTTGGCGAGGGCCGCGTCGTTCTGCGCCTTGACCTGAAGTTCGTAGGACGGCGCCGGGTCGCAGTAGATCACGCCCAGTACTTCCGGGAACGCCGGCGGGCGCAGCGACGACAGCAGCGTGGCAAGCACGCGGTTCTTCTCGTCGTGAACCAGAATGTCGGCTTCGGTCACGCCATTCTCGCCGATGGTGACCGCTTCGATCGAGAGCGTCTTGGTGTTGAGACGAAGGCCCTTGTTCTTGGCCTTGCCGTAGATCATCGGCTGGCCGTGCTTGACGTGTATCTGCATGTCGGCCGCGACCGCCTTTTCGGCGAAATCCGAGAACGCGCCGTCGTTGTAGACAATGCAGTTCTGAATGATCTCGATGAACGACGCGCCCTTGTGCTCGCGCGCCCGCGAGAACAATTCGCCCAGTTCCTTGGCCTGGATGTCGATGCCGCGCGCCACGAACCGCGCGTTGCACCCCAAGGCAAACGAGCATGGGTTCGCAGGGCTATCGACCGAGCCGGTCGGCGTCGATGGCGACTTTTGACCGACACGCGAGGTTGGCGAATACTGGCCTTTGGTCAGGCCGTAGATCTCGTTGTTGAACAGCAGAATGTTGAGATCAACGTTGCGGCGCAGCACATGGAACATGTGGTTGCCGCCGATGGAAAGAGCGTCACCGTCGCCGGTCACCATCCATACATCAAGCTCGGGCCGCGCGATCTTGAGCCCGCTCGCGATCGCCGGGGCGCGGCCGTGGATGGTGTGAAAGCCATAGGTCGCCATGTAGTACGGAAAGCGCGACGAACAGCCGATGCCCGAAACGAACACGGTGTTCTCGGGCTTAGCGCCCATGTTGGCGAGCGAGATCTGCACCGCCTTGAGAATGGCGTAGTCGCCGCATCCCGGGCACCAGCGCACTTCCTGGTCGGAGGCGAAGTCCTTGGCGGTCAGTTTCTGCGGAGGAACTTGAACGTTCATGGCGATTTATCCCTGGGTTCCGTTACGCGCCGAGCTGGGCGCGGATGGCGTTCTCGACTTCATCGATCTTGAGCGGCTGGCCCGACACCTTGAGAAGTCCCTTGGCGTCGATCAGATACTGGCTCTTGAGGAGCGTCAGCATTTGGCCGTTGTTCATCTCGGCAACCAATACCTTGTCATAGCTCTTGAGCAGTGCGCCAAGGTTGCGCGGCAACGGCCACACATAGCGAATATGGATGTGCGACACATCGAGGCCCTTGTCGCGCATGTTCGACACCGCGCGATTGATCGGACCAAAGGTCGAGCCCCACCCCACCACCGCGAGCTTGCCCTTGGTTGCGCCGAGCTCGACGCCCTGTTCGGGGATATCGTTGGCGATATTGTTGATCTTGGCCGCGCGCGTGTCGGTCATCAGCTGATGATTGGCGTCGGCATAGGAAATATTGCCGGTCAGCGAATCCTTCTCGATTCCGCCGATTCGATGCATCATTCCGGGGGTTCCCGGCTTCACCCAGGGCCGCGCCAGGGTCTTCTGGTCGCGCATGAAGACGTTGTAGCCGTTGGGGTCGGTGCGGAAATCGACCTTGAACGGCGCGTAGTCCTTCATCGATGGAATTTTCCACGGCTCGGCCGCGTTGGCGATGTAGCCGTCGGTCAGGATCATGACCGGGGTCATGTACTTGGTCGCGAGACGCACCGCCTCGATCGCGACGTCGAAACAATCGCCCGGCGCGCGCGACGCAATCACCGGGATCGGCGCATCGGCGTTACGGCCCCACACCGCGAGATAAAGATCCGACTGCTCGGTCTTGGTCGGCATGCCGGTCGAAGGACCCGCGCGCTGGGTGTTGACGATGACCAGCGGCAGCTCGGTCGAAATGCCGAGACCGATCGCCTCGGTCTTGAGCGCGATGCCGGGGCCGGAAGACGCCGTGATCCCAAGCTTGCCGCCGAACGACGCGCCGAGCGCGGCGCAGCAAGCGGCGATCTCGTCCTCGGCCTGGAAAGTGGTGATGCCGAACTGCTTCAGCCGCGCGAGAATGTGCAGGACCGGCGATGACGGTGTGATGGGGTACGACGCTAGCACGGCCTCAAGACCGGCAAGCTGCGCGCCCGCCACCAGGCCCCATGACACCGCTTCGGCGCCCGAGACCAAACGGTAGAGGCCAGGCTCCTGCTTGACCGCGGCGAAGTGCGTCGGTCCGAGATCGCCCGACACCTCGTGGATTTCGCCGTAAGCATGCCCGGCTTTGAGCGCCGCGACGTTGGCCTTGCCAACCGGGTCATCGGCGCCGAATTTCTTGAGGAGACTTTCGACGATGCCCGAAATGTCGTGGTCGTACATCCACGACACGAGACCGAGCATCCAGATGTTCTTGGTGCGAAGCGCCTCTTTCTGCGACACGCCAAAGGGCTTCGCGCATTCGAGCGCCTGTTGGGAAATATCGATCTCGATGACGCGGACATCGGCCAGCGCGCCGTTGGTGCGCGGATCGGAATCCCATTCCGCGCGTTTGATTTCTTTTTCCTTGAACGTGCCTGAGTCGAGGATGACGATGCCGCCGCGCCGGACCTGTTTGTGATTGACCTTGAGCGCCGCCGGGTTGAACGCCACCAACACGTCGGGCTGATCGCCCGCGGTCTTGATCACCCGCGAGCCGAAATTGATCTGGAATGCCGAGACGCCGTAGGTCGTGCCCGTCGGCGCGCGAATTTCGGCGGGGAAGTCCGGGAATGTCGCGAGCGAATTCCCGGCCAAGGCCGTCTCAAGACTGAACTGCGAGCCGAGCAGCTGAACACCGTCACCCGAGTCGCCTGCAAATCGAACCACCACCGACTGCTGTTCGGCCTTTGACTGCTGGCCGTCGGTCGGCTCGCTACCTTTACCTGACTGAACGTTCATCGCGCATGGACCTCGTACGAAACGGCGGTCACGGACAGGTTAGCCCGTGGCCCAAAATCTAAGGCTTCAAAAAGCGTCGGATCATAGGCGGATGTCCTTCTGAAATCACGCGAATCTGCCGCAAGAATCACGGGGCGGACAGCCGGTGTGGGCGCCTCGCCACACCTTGCCGAGGGCCGAAGTCAGGGCCGATTCGGGGCTGAAATCGCTGCCCCAAGGTTGGCCGCCACTTCGGCCATCAGCGGCTTCCACGTGCCATATTTGGCCTGCCGGAACAGCCGCATGCTGGGATACCACGGACTATCGGTTCGGCCTTCGAACCAGTACCACAGCCGGCCAGGCCCGGCCGGAACCAGTGTCCAGACCGGAACATTGAGGGCGCCGGCCAGGTGCACGGTCGAGTTCGAGACCGAGACCACCATGTCCATGGCCGAAATCAGCGCGGCAAGGCCGTCGATGTCGCGGGTCACGTCGATCGAATCGTCGCGCTCGACCGCGAAACCGGCCTGTGCCGCTTCAGCCAGGTCGCCATCGGATCGGCCGTACTGCAACGAAACGAACAGGGCCCCCGGAACCTTCAGAATTGGCGCCCAGTCGGTCGCGAGCTTCGAGGACTTCGATGGCCCGAGCCTAACCCTTGCGCTCGACCACGTGATGCCAATCAGCTTCCGTCCGCCGGCTTTTCTCCGCCAAAGATCGCGCAGTGCCGCGGTCCGGACCGGGTCTGCCTTGAGATAGCCGGCGTGGCGCATGAAGGCCTTGGGGTGACGGATCAGCGTCTCGGCGAGATCGACGAAGTCGGCTTTGGCTGAAATCTCCCGCGATTGAGTCTCGGGCGATGGCGGCTTGCCGGCGGCGATCACACGGGCGCCGCGGAACGAGCGCGCGAACAGGGACGCCAAGCGCGGTTCGCACTCGACCACCAGCTTGACCCCGCGCTCGATCATGAACGGCATCAAACTCGCGCACAGAATCTGATCGCCCAATCCCTGATCGCCGATCACCAGCAGCGAGGCGCCACGCAGGTCCTCGCCCTTCCACCGCGGCTGCGGAAACGCGACGCGGCCAATGCGCGAGTCCGGCAGTCGGTCGCGCCAGGCAAACTCGGACCAGCCTTCGACAAAATTCTGCTGTGCCAGAAGCGCCGTGCCGAGATTGATATGCGCCTCGGTGAAAGCCGGACTGAGTGCGATCGTCTTGCGCCACGCCGCCTCGGCCTCGCGCACCCGGCCTTGGTGATAAAGCGCATACCCAAGCGCGCTCCAGGCCGCGTGCGATGCAGGATCGAGCGCAAGGGACTGACGCAGATGTTGTTCACTGGCGTCGCTTTGCCCCAGCCACGTCTCGGCAATCCCGAGATTGCACAGCGCGGCCGAATCTTGTGAATCGATCGCAAGTGCGCGATGAAATGACGCGACCGATTCCTCCCATCGCCCAAGGCCGTCGAAGACCTTACCCAAGTTGTTGTGGGCGGCGATATTCTTGGGATCTTCCTTCAGCGCTTGCTGCAGCAACTCGAGCGCTTCGTAATGCCGGTTCTGCTGAAATCGAAGAGTCCCTAACAGATAGAGCGCGTCGGAATGACGCGGCAGCATCGCCAGAATTTCCAGGTAGATCGCTTCGGCGGCAGCCAGACTGTCGCCTTGGTGCAGCTTGACGGCTTCGGCGATGCGGCGGCGGATCGTGGCGTCGTCGGCGCGGACCACGGGCGAGGTTCAGCCGAGCGCGCGATTGAAGTGGCCGAGCGCCTGCTCGAGGTCAGCAATCAGGTCGTCGGAATCTTCAAGTCCGACATGAATCCGCACCCCCGGCATGGGCTCGGTCCAGGGTCGCGCCGTCCGGGCTTTGCCGGCACTGGACGGACAAGCCAAGCTTTCGAAGCCGCCCCAGGAGTATCCGAGGGGAAAGAGCTTGAGCGTGTCGATCATCGCCGCAACCGCAGCCGGCGACGTGCGATGGAACACGATCCCCATCAACCCGCTGGCGCCGCTGCAATCCCGTTTCCACAGCGCATGACCGGGATCATCGGGCAAGGCCGGGAACAGCACGCGCTTGACCTCGGGCCGCTTCTGCAGCCAGGCGGCCACCGCCATCGCGTTCTTTTCGTGCTGGCGAAGACGGACCGACAACGTCCGAAACCCGCGAGTCGCAAGGTAGGCATCGTCGGGTCCGACCGCCATGCCGAGCTGCGAGATGGCCTTGTTGATGCCCGGCAATGCCGCGTCATTGACACAGATCGTGCCGAGCAAAGCGTCTGAATGTCCGACGACATATTTGGTCGCGGCCTGAATCGAGATGTCGCATCCCAGTTTCAGCGGCTGACAAAACAAGGGGCTGGCCCAGGTGTTGTCGACGGCAACCAGGGCTCCGCCCTTGTGCGCCGCCGCGGCAATCGCCGGCAGATCCTGCATTTCGAACGTGTGCGACCCGGGTGACTCGCAAAACACGAGCTTGGTGTTGGGACGCATCAGCGCGGCAAGTTCTCCGCCAATCAGCGGATCGTAGTACGTCGTCTCGACGCCGAATGACTTGAGCAATCCCTGGCAGAAGCTTCTTGTCGGCTCATAGACGCTATCGACCATCAGCACATGATCGCCCGCCTTGACGCAGCCGATGATTGCCGTGGTACAGGCCGAGAGGCCCGACGGCGTGAGAAACGTGTCGGCGCCGCCTTCAAGTTCGGTGATCGCCTCTTGCAGCGTCCAATGGGTCGGCGTGCCGCGCCGGCCGTAGAACAGATGCTTCTCGCCCTTTTTGATGGTGCGCTCGTGCGCGTCCAGCATCTGGGCGGTCGAGTCGAACACCACGGTCGAAGCGTGAAACACCGGCGTATTGACGATGCCGGCGTTGCGCTTACGGTTCTGACCGCCGTGAACGACTTGAGTATCGGGGCGATGATTCTTGTTGCTCATGGTCCTGCTTTGGGCGCGGGGAAATTAGCCCGACAATCGCGCGCACGCGAGGTCGAAGTGGTCAGCGGATGCGATTGTAAACCCACTCTTCGTCCTCGGGCGCGGGGGTCGGCTGGCCGGTCTTGGTGATCCAGATCAGCGTCCGCTCGCTGTGAAAATCCGGCATGAACTTGAGAACGGCATCGACTTTGAATGTTTCGTCGGTGGATCCGGTTCGCGGAAACGCACACGCCCCCGGCGTGTTCTCGCCGACGAAACCGCCGCCTTCGGGCCGATAATAGATCAGGCATGAATCGGGATAGGGCCGAAGGTCGGCAATGGTCACGGCCTCGGTTTTGGCGTCAGGAGCGGTCACCCCGTCGAGGATGGCGCGGCCTGACGGCTTCAAGGTGTGAAACATCATCGCGATCCCGCGGTCCGACGGCATAAACGCCCACACGCGTTGGCCCGAGATGGCGCCGGCCGGGCCGTCGTGCCGCCATTCGACATAGACCGCGCGGCCCTTCAGCTTGGGCATCGCCACTTCCGTTGCGAACATGTGATGCACGTCGCGCAGCGGTTCCGGAACCTCCGCGCCTTTGGCCTTGGCGGCATCGACCAGCGGCCGGTTGCTGAACTCGCCGACCACCAGCTTGATCATGCGATCGATCTCGGCGTCGGTCGCCGCCGGCGCCGGAGCCCCGATCAAGGCCAAAAGAAAGGTCAGCATGCGCATGTGTGTCTTCCCAGAAAGCACGAAGGCCGCCTTTGCGGGGCGGCCTTCGCTTGGTCTCGTCGGATCGATCAAAACTTGATCGAGGTCTTGACACCAAATTGGCGCTTGTTCTGCGGCGCGACGATCGCCGTTTGATAGGCGGTCAGGAACGTCAGATCGAGCGGCAGGTCGAACTCGGAGAAGCGAGAGCAGGCCGACCAGTTGCGCTCCTGCAGCGCGTTCTTGACCCAGAATTCGATGCGGGCTTCGTCGTTCTCGACCCCCATGCGGGCGTTGGTCATCCAATAGGCCTTGCAGAACGCCAGATTGTCGACGTCAAGGAACGCCTTGCCGAAGTACGACACGTCACCGCGGACGAACCAGTCCCAGTTGTCGTTGAGGCCGGTGGTGTAACCGGCATTAAACGAGCCGGACCACTTCGGGAAGCGAGCGTGGGCGTTACCCTTGACGTTGGTGAAGCCGGAGTACGGCAGGATGAAGTTGGCGATGAAGCTGGTGAACTTGTTGCCGGCATAGTTGAGCGTCCAGCCGGTCGTCAGTTCCTCGGTCACCGCCGCGTTGCCTTCGACCTCGAAGCCATAAATCTTCGACGAGCCCGAGACGACGATATTGGTGGGCGAGAAGAACGGTCCGTTGACGGTGCGCGCCAACTGGCCGGCCCCGGCTTCACCAAATGCCGCGCCGCGACAGCCGGGGTTGGTCAACAGCGCCTGCGGGCCTTCGCCGCAGGTGTAGTTGATCGAGGCCTGGATGCGGCTCTTTTTGTTCTTCCACGTGCCGTAATAGGCCGCCACGTTTAGAGCGACGCGATTA
>VGEM01000030.1 GCA_016869315.1 Alphaproteobacteria bacterium
TCTCTACGCACAGGTTATCGATATTTTCATCGACAGCTTCCCCTTTCCATGCACGGTGACGGCATTGCAGGCGATGGCAGCGGGAAAGCCCATTGTGTCGTATGACAGCATTGAATCGCGAGATACGGGAGTCGTCGCTTTCATCGAGCCGGTATTGTCGGGTATCGTCGGCGGCCAGGAGATTCGCAATCGAATGGCGGACATCTTGGCCCCCGACGGCCGGCCATCAAACTGGTTGTTTGCCCGAGATTCGAGCGAATACCTGTCGATGGCCGAGACCTTGATTACCTGCCCGGAGCGCCGGCGGGACGTGGGGAACGCGTGCCGGTCTTTTGTCGACGCTTTCATGTCGGATTCGGCGGATTGTGGCCAGACGTACGAACGCCACCTCGTCGAGATTATCGAGCGCAAGGCCGGATTGGCCGCTGATGCATGAAAGTCATCTAATTGCAATTCGGCGATGAGTGGACACACGGTCGCTCTTGCCCCGATAATCGTCCTATCAACCCTGCATCGGTGCGGAGACGTCAATGACCGAAAACGTCAATCACGACCTGAAAGTCGACTACACCCGCGACGAACGCGCGCGGCAGCATTTTGTCATGGGCATGCGCAATCACGTGCTCAACAACGTCGCCGTCAATCTGCGCACGGTTTACCAGCAAAAGGTCGAGCCCGCCTTCGTCCGCGCCAAGAAGCGCAAGCCGAAGTCAGGTCCCGAGATTCACAAGGCGATGAAGGGCGAGACCTTGTTCAAGTACTACTCAAACCTCCGCTGCAATACCCAGGAGTCGGTCTGGCGGAGCGTCATCCCGGGCGTTGAACGCGAAGTCGATGACGTGAAGCGCCGGGCGCAAGTGCTGAGCCAGTCAACCGAGAAGGCCCATGGTACGCTCGAGGTCGACCCTAAGTTCGTCGTGCCGCGTTACGTCGCCGAACTCGACGTGCACCTGATGCCTGGCAATTATCACGAGGAGCACATTTCGGGAGATGTGAGCCAAGGCGCGATCTACGACAACGGCCTCAGCGTCTTTGCCATGGGCCTGCTGGGTCCGCGGATGGAAGACATCACCCAGTCGGTGTCGACCTACTTCCAGCTCCGCAATCCTGACTTTAAGCCAAAGCGCATCCTCGACATGGGCTGTACCGTCGGCCACTCGACGTTGCCGTGGAAGGATCGATACCCCGAGGCCGAAGTCATTGGCGTTGACGTCGGCGCGCCGATGGTGCGCTACGCCCATGCCCGTGCGCAGAACTATGGCGTGACGGCAACCTTCGCGCAGAAGGATGCCGAGTTCACCGGGTATGACGACGAGAGCTTCGATATCATCTACTCGTGCATGTTCCTGCACGAAGTGCCGGGCAAGAATATCCGCAACATTTTGAAGGAAGCGCACCGGATGTTGAAACCCGGGGGCGTCATGATTCACTACGAACTGCCTCCTAACGACTTGATGTCGCCCTACGACGGCTTCTATCTGGATTGGGACGCCTACTACAACAAGGAGCCATTCTATAAGCCGTTCCGCGACATGAGCCCGATCGACGAATGCGCGCGGGCCGGCTTCAGCAAGAAGTCGTTCTTCAACTACATCGCGCCGAGCATGAGCTTCTATGGTCTCGACGCCCTGAAGAAGGCCGCAAACGAAGATAAGGCAGCAACCGACTCCAGCGTTGGCCGGTTCGCCGACGGCGTGAAGTGGTTCACTTTCGGCGCGTGGAAGAACTGAGGACGCGGGTCATGTTTTCGGCAAAGACAAAAAAGCCCACCGCCAAACTGCGCTATTCGGTCAAGGGCAAACAGATCAAGTTCTTCGATGCCCAGGGCGTCGACGAGCTGGTATCGATCACGCTGACCTTGGCTCAGGAACTTTGGGTCGTGAAGGAACGCCTCGCAGTGATGGAGGCGATCACCCACAAGAAAGGCATCGTGCTGGCTGACGAAATCGAGAATTTCGAATTCACGTCCGAGCAGCGCGCCGCCGTGGAAGATGAAAAGCGGTCGTTCATCGACCGCATCTACTTCACGCTCCGCGAACAGGCCGAGGCGCTCGAGACGGACAGCCGCCTCGAACCCGCGGCGCCAAAAGTGCCGTGATTACATCACGAGTCATTTCTCGGGGACGCCGGGCCACTTCTCGGGGCGATCGCCGGCATCAGCTTTGGCGAGATCCCATTCGATCAGGTTGATTTTTTCGCCGTCGAGACCGCGGAAGGTCATCTCGCGCTGCTTGATATGCCCGCGCACGCGCAGCTGTACGGGTGGTGCGACAACGGTGAGGCCGCGACGCTTGGCTTCCTCATGCACCGGATCAAGATTATCGCAATAGAACACCATGCAGATCTCGCCGATGTTTGAACTCGTATTTTGCCGCTGAATGCGAGGCGGCTGCGGGTCCTTCACTTCGAACAGACCAACCATGCCGTAGGAGGGCTTGCCTGGAACCTTGAGGATGCAGACTCGCGTCGTGGCGGTGTCCGGCATGCCGATCAATGCGTGCATGTTGCCGCCCTTGGCGACACCTTCGGTATAGACCTCCTTGAGGCCGAGGACGTTGGTATAAAACTCACGGCTCTTTTCAAGATCTGACACCATAATCGCGGCGCGGACCATTTGGCTGACGGGCATCGGTTCCTCCAGTTTTCGATGTGAGATTCAGGACTCGGCGATCGACGCTTCGAGTTCGGCGATCATGTCGGCCTGAGCGAGCAATCGCTTCGCTTCGGCGACGTGCAAAACCTCGACCATGCGGCCATCGAGCACGGCGAGGCCCTTACCTTCGGCCCGGGCAGCGTCGAAGGCCTCGATCATCCGTTTCGCGAGGGCAATTTCGTCGGCGCCGGGACCGAACGCCGCGTTCGCGAAGAAACATTGTTTCGGGTGAATCACCGTCTTGCCGTCAAATCCGAGCGCTCGGCCCTGACGGCACGCCGCTTCAAATCCCTTGATATCGTTCAGATCGACGTGCACGCCGTCGAGGATCAAGAGGCCATAGGCGCGCGCTGTCATGACGCACATTTGAATGGCGGTCAGCATCGGCCAACGGTCGGCGGGGTGCGAGCAATGCAGATCCTTCGACAGATCGGCCGTGCCGACACAAAAGCCGATCAGTCGTGGCGATGATTGCGCGACCTCGCGCGCATTCAAGATGCCAAGCGGCGTCTCCATCATCGCCCAGATCGCCATGTCGGCGGGCGCGCCGGCCGCGGCCAACCAATCGGCGACCACCCTCACGTCGTCGGCGCGGTTGACTTTGGGCAACACGATGCCGGCCGCGCCGGAGGTTGCGGCCGCCGCGACGTCGTCCCTGCCCCAGGCCGTGTCGAGACCATTGACCCGGATCAAAAGCTCGCGCCGACCATAGTCCTTCGATCCGGCCGCTTGTACCGCCGCGGCGCGCGCGGCCATTTTGGCGTCGGGCGCCACGGCATCTTCGAGATCGAAGATGAGTCCGTCGGCGGTAACGGTCTTGCCCTTCTCCAACGCGCGTGAATTGGATGCCGGCATATAAAGCATGCTGCGTCGGGGGCGCGGCGGTCGGGGGGTAGCGGACATCGACGACTCCACTGCGGATATGCGACACGATACTTGATAGCGGCCTTGATAGCGGACATCTTGCGGCATCGTCCATATGCGTATAGTGGCGAAGTTCAGAACGGTGCCCATGGATTCTATCGCTCTCGCCGCCCCCGACACTATGCTGTTTCGTGGCATGTTGGCCGGCCTGCTCATGGCGGCGCCGGTTGGCGCGGTCGGCGCCATGTGCATTCGCCGCGCGTTGTCGGGACACCTTTTCCGCACCCTCACTGTCGGTTTCGGATCCGCTGTCGCTGATACGATCTTTGGCGCCCTGGCCGGGCTCGGGATCGGTTTTATCGGCTCGTTCATCGTCGCCCACGAGGCCGGTTTGACCTTGTTTGGCGGACTCATCGTCACGCTTGCGGGAGTCCTGACATTCCGGGCGCCTGTCGATACCAGCACCGCCGAGGAAGACGCCGAGGCTGCGATCCGCGACGGTGTTCGCGCTTTTGTATTGTCGATCGTCAACCCGGCCACGTTTCTCGGCGCCATCGGCATCTTCGCATTGCTTGGCGGCGCCGACGTCACGGTTGCCCCTGCCAAAGCGGCGTCTCTCGTGCACGGCGTTTTCGTGGGTTCTATGCTGTGGTGGATCACGCTGTCGGTCGGCATCCGCTTGATGCGCGAGCGCTTCGCCTCAAAAGCATTGCCGGAGCTCAACCACATTGAAGGGGTGGTGATCACCCTGTTTGGGCTTGGCGCTATCGGCTTCGGGCTGTGGTTCCTCAGCCAGGGCAAGCCATTGTGATCCGGTTTCCGTCACCGCCAGACGGCGCGCCGGACGATCTAAAAACGGCAATACGGCGCTTTGAGTCCGGGCTCTATCGCAACGCCATCGATCACTTGCTCAAGGTACTGGCCACGTCGCCATCGCACGCCCTGGCTGCGCACTATCTTGTGCTTGCCAATCGTCGCCTGGCGCCAAGGCCCGCAACAAAACCCACTCTTGTTTGGCAATTCCCGCCCGACGGCGCCTGGGAAACCGACTGGTTGCGCGAGCTGTTCGGCGATTCGATTTCGGGCGAAGTCGTCGACAACACCTGGTCGAAGATGATCGATCCGATGATCGTCGTCGATAACCGCCTGGTGCCGGAGAAGATCGCCTATTACCGCGATGCCTTCAGGCACGGCTGTCGTGTGATTCTGGTGCACCTAAGTGATGAAGCGTTCAAGGACGACCTTGGTGCCTATCAATACTGCGATGCGGTTCTGCGCAATTATCACTCGGAGCGGCTGGCCGCATATGCGGCGATCAAACAGTTTCCCCTCGGATACAAAGCCGGCTTTTTGCGATCGATCGCCGACAAACCTGCGACAACCCGCACGCACCTTTGGTCCTTCGCCGGCGACGCCAACAAGCATGGTCGCGCTGAGATGTTGCACGCGTTCAATCAGCTCCCGGGCGGCTTCATCCATGCAACATCGGGCTTCGGCGCCGCCGACGCTTTGCCGACCACCGCGTATCGTACGCTCATGGATGAGACGCTTTTCGCCCCTTGCCCCGGCGGCTGGTCGAGCCTCGATACGTTCCGTGTCTACGAAGCGCTTGAGGCCGGCTGCATTCCAATCGTCGAGCGCCGCCCGGGATTCGATTATTTCACGCGGCTGATGGGGTCACACCCGATTCCGACCGTCGATGACTGGCGTAGTGCCGCGGCGTTCATTCGCACCAGCCAGTCCAACGATACGGCTGAACACCTTCGCCTTGCCTGTCGCGACTGGTGGCGCGCCCACAAGAAAAATCTGAAAGGCGAGATCGCGGCCTTCGTAGCGACGGCGCTGACGTAATCAGCCGGCGACGCTGAGATAGTCTTTCACCAACGCTTCAGCGATTTGCACCGCGTTCAAAGCCGCGCCCTTGCGCAGGTTGTCGGCGACGATCCACATCGAAAGGCCATTTGGAACCGTTTTGTCCTTGCGGATGCGCGAAACATAAACCGCGTCTTCGCCGGCCACCTCCGCCGGTGTGACATAGCCCTCGTCAGAGCGATGATCGACCACCGCGACGCCCGGCGCCTTCTTCAACATCTCGCGCGCTTCGCGCTCGGATATAGGGCGCTCGGTCTCGATGTTGACGTACTCGGCATGTCCCAGAAACGTTCCCACTCGCGCGCAATTGGCGTGCACGCGAATATCGGGATCGAGAATCTTCGTCGTCTCGACCGCCATCTTCCATTCTTCCTTGGTGGCGCCGTCGTCGAGGAAGATATCGATGTGGGGAATGACGTTGAACGCGATCTGCTTGGTGAATTCGGACTTGGTCTCGTGCGGGGACTGATTGGCGTAGATGCCCTTCGTCTGATTGAACAGTTCGTCCATTGCCGCCTTGCCCTTGCCCGAGGTCGACTGATAGGTCGACACGACAACGCGCTTGATCTTGTAGGCGTCGTGCAGCGGCTTGAGCACCGTTACCATCTGGATGGTCGAGCAATTGGGATTGGCGATGATGCCCTTCTTGCGAAAGCGGGCGATGGCATCCGGGTTTACCTCTGGCACTACCAGCGGCACGTCGGGATCCATGCGAAAGTGCGATGTGTTGTCGATCACGACCGCGCCGGCCTTGGCCGCGCGGGGGCTGTGCACCGCAGATACCTTGGCGCCGGGCGACGACAGCACAATGTCGACGCCTTTGAAGTCGAAGGTCTCGAGGTCGTGGACTTTGAGAACATCATCCTCGCCGTAGGAAACCTCGGCGCCGATCGAGCGCGAGGACGCAAGGGCGATCACTTTTGACGCCGGAAAATTCCGCGACCACAGGGTCTGCAGAATTTCACGGCCGACATTGCCGGTGGCCCCGACCACGGCGACGACATAGCCGCCGCCGTTCTTCGCTGACCCATTCGATTTCGCCATGGCGGTTCCTCCGCGTTTCGCCGGTCAATTTCCCTAGGGCCCGGCGCAAAGGTGCGGCAAACTACGCGTACAATCAGCGAGTCTCAAGGTCTGTCCATGGCCGACAAAATCACGACCTACGCCGCGTTTTGGCACCATTACCTGCGACAGCACGCCAAGCCGGCGACGCGCGCGCTCCACTACGTGGGCACTGCCCTCGCCCTAATGTCGCTCTACGCATTCGTACAGGGCGCGGGCTGGGCGCTGCTCGCCGCTATCGTCTACGGCTACCTGTTCGCCTGGATCGGCCACTTCTTCGTCGAGAAGAATCGCCCCGCGACGTTCACCTATCCGTGGTGGTCCCTAATCAGTGACTTTCGCATGTTCGGTCTGTGGCTGACGGGAGGCCTACGGTCACATCTCGAGGCCGCGGGAGTCTCGGACCGATAGTCACGGCGCATTGCTGGGCAGCGGATTTCGAATCCTCAGGTCTTTGAATTGTTTGAAGTCGCGGTCGGCCGACCACAGTTCGTTGACACCGTGATGCAGGCAGATCGCGGCAATCCTCGCGTCGTGAATTGCAGGGCCGCGGACCCGCGCTCTTGTTGACTGTTGCGTAGCTTCGCGAGGAAACCGTCGCTCTCACCGATCATCTGCAAATTTCCCGCCGCACCCCAAGATTCAACTGCGTCGAAGGACTGTGAGGGGGGCGTTGGATCGCTGTAAATGCGCGAATGAGTCACGACTGAGATGAATTCATAGACGCACGGCCAAGAGCGGAAGTTTTCGGGCACGCCGCGGTGATTTTCCCGACAAGACGATCCGAAGCCCCGCTTCGGTGAGAGCGCGAAACGTCGTTTTCTCGCGGCGCGTTTTTTCTGGGCGCGCTCAAAAAGGTCGTCAGCACTGTCGATCGTCGTTTTCATGAAGAAATGATGGCCGATATGGGCGCCCATATCATCCACAGTCGTTCAAGCTATCCCGCCCGATTCAGCTCCGCCACCACCGCATCGGCCATCGCCAGTGTGGCGAACGAGTACCGTAGCATCATTGCAAGCGAGAGAATCATGGCGAGCGGGTTGGCAACGCCTTGCCCAGCAATGTCGGGCGCCGAGTCATGCGCCGGTTCGTCCTGCGTGGTAGCAAACGTCCCTCGGCGTTTGCTTCGCCAAATGCCCGCCAAACGTCAAAATGAGCGGCTCAGCTTCATCACGACGCGGCCGTCGCAGATGCGCTTACAGTCGGCCGACGCGCCGTTCGTGTCGATGTAGCGGAGGTCGGTGGTGAACCACTTCATCGCGTAAGTGATACCGACGCTGTAGTCGGTGACATCGTCGAGGCCACCTTGGCGAAAATCTTGGCGACCGATCGTGCCGTCAACGGTCAGGCCTTCGACCCCAACCGGGACTGCCAGCTTGCCGGCGTAGTACCAGGACTTGTCGAGGCCGCCGAAATAGTCCGGCGTGTAGGAGATGCTGCCCGACACAGCGGCCGGACCAAAGTCGTAGCCGAGTTTCACCGACGCTTCCCACCACTCGTACTCAAGCGCCTTGACCGTGCCGGGATAGAGGTACCAAATTGCACCTACATCGTAGGTGAAATTGTCGACGGTACCTTTGTACCCTCCGTACACGTCGCCCTCGAAGCTGCCCTCGCCCGGAATGCCGAACTGGTAGTTCGACGCCCACGCGCCGACGTAAACGCCGATACCGGAGTCCCAATCGAAGCCACCCTGGACCGCGAAATCTTCCTGGTTCTGCGTGTACCCGCGGAACACATAGTCGTTGGTCAGCGCGACGTTGGCCGTGAAGGTCCCAGGCATCAGCTGATCATCGCCCTCGGCGGCAATGGAAGTCGACGCTGCGGTCAAGATTAACGCCACGATGAAAAGTCGCCCGCCTGTCAACATTGATGTCTCCTTGTGTTTATGTCGGTCGATGCTTGGAAGCGATCTTGATGCGGCGCGCTGCTGAATGGCGCGCCAATTCTCTTCATTTGAAACAACGGCGGCCCAGTCAGAATCGGGGCCTCGTTCACGCTGTATTGGGCTAACTGCCAATCCTCCCGCCGCCAACCTTGCGAATCGCGACAGTGGCGGCGCGCGGCCGGCCGGCCGGATCGTAATCGGGCCAGTTGCTGACCACGCGCGGGTTGGCTGGAGTCGGCGTGCCCCAAGCCGCACTGGTTTCGCCCGGATGCTGGATATTGACGAACATCGTCTGTTGATCAGGCGTCGTGATCACGCCGGTGATTTCGCATCCGCGCGGACCGGTCATGAAGCGGCGGAGGTCGCTGCTGGTCGGATCGGCGGCCAGCATCTGATTATTGCCAATGTTCAGGTAGTTGCCACGATTCTGGGCGCTGTTCGAGATGTCGGTCTGAATCCAGAATCGGCCATCTGGATCGATCCAAATGCCGTCTGGAGAGCCGAAAACGTTTGTGGCGTTGAGTCTCACCGCCGGGTCGAAGGCTGGATCACCCGCGAGCAGGTAGACGGTCCAGTTCATCTTGGTCGCGGTATGGTCGCCGCGCTCGGGCATGACTTCGAGGATGTGACCGTAAGGGTTCGGACTGCGCGGGTTGGGGCCGCCCGGGCTGCCCCATCCGGTGCCGTTGGTGAGCGTCAGATAGACGTTCTGCGTCAACGGATTGACCGCGCACCATTCCGGACGATCGAGTCGAGTTGCGCCAAGGGCATCGGCCGCCATTCGGGTGCGGATCAAAACATCGGCTTGATCTTGCCAGCCATTGGCTCGGGTCAGCGGCCCCCGCCCGAACTCCAGCGGCAACCACTCGCCGGTTCCGTCGGCGAGAAATTTGGCGACATACAGCACACCTTCGTCGAGCGGGCTTCGCCCCTTGGCGCGCATCACACGCCATGGCTCGGCGCTGACGAATTTGTAGAAGTAATCGCCGTTTTCGTCATCGCCCGTGTAGATCACGGCGAAGCCGTTGGCTTCGGCGTAGGTCGCGCCCTCATGCTTGATGCGCCCGAGCGCGGTGCGTTTCACCGGTATCGATTGAGAGTCAAAGGGATCGATTTCGACGACCCAACCAAAGCGATTGATCTCGTTGCGGTTCTGACTGAGATCGAAGCGCGGATTGACACGATGCCAGTTGTAACCGAAACCGACCGTGGTCACACCATATCGGGCTTCGAGCGGAGTCGCCCGCCACCCTGCGTTTGTGGTGCCGAAGTAACCGTTCCAATTCTCTTCGCACGCAAGGTATGTATTCCACGGCGTAAACCCGTGGGCGCAGTTGTTGAGTGTGCCCCGCGGCGGCAACGATAGCTCGGAGCGCAGCATCGGATGATCTGCGCTGACCGGCCCCGAGAAGGCCACGGGTGAATTGCCGGTAATGCGCCGGTTATACGGACTATCCATGGTCTGCCATTTGCCGTCGACAAGGCCGATCTTGATCACGGTCACGCCATGGGCGGCGAGCGCCTTGTTGACCTTCTCTTGAGTCATGACGGTGGCGCCGTCTGTATAGAGAAGAATCGGATCGACATATTCGTGATTGAGGACGAGCAGGCCTCGCGTGCTGCCACGTGGTCCGGCGAGCAGCGGGAAGTAGTGCATGCCGTCGTGATGCATGCCGATCTGCTGCTCCTGTTCGGCAGCCGTGTTGGACGCGTCCCTTTTCCAGGTCGGACCGTCGGAAAACAAAGGCTGGCCCCATGGAATCAACACATCGGCGGTGTAACCCTGGGGCACTACCAGCGCGTCGGCCTGGCTTGTCGGAATGGCCGAGAAACCCAAGGTCGGATCCCGAAAAACTTGAGCGACGGCAGGCGCGGCGTTGGTGGCCACCACACTCCCGCCGAGAAACGCCACGGCGCCAGCCCCGAAGCCGTTATCCAGCAACGACCGACGCGACAAGCGCGCCTCGATCATGTCGCTTAACGCCGGATTACTGCTGGTGTTCGATCCTTCGGTCCGCTCGTTGGTTGGCAAAGCGTCGTGGGTCACGGTCGGCCTTTCATTACACTTTCTTGGTTCTCGTGAGTCGCGCCGCGATCACGGCGGGATCTATGGCCCGGCAAACGACGGGAGTTTCAATCGACGCTTCACGAAACGAGAGAACAGCTATCGAAGCGAGATGGCGATTTGATTTCGCTGTCGTGACTGTTTGATTACGAAGATTCTGCGCGGCTTCGAAACGTCGCGCCGCGCTGATCGCCGAAATCGAGGATCAAGTCTCGGCTAGTGCGGCTCGACCGCGTCGAGGTTCAAGACGTCTGAAATTGTGCGCCAGTCGACCATCTTGAAGTTCTGCCGTTCGCGCGACGCCGACAATGCTTCGCCTTCGCTATCGACATCGTCTTGAACCACCAGCAATCCGCCCCTGTATGGTCCGACGGCGCCGCCATGCGCGTCGATCCCGTCAGTTCCAGTAACGCCATCGACGCCGTTGGCCGCCATGGGCGAGAAACGTCCGGCGTAGATTGGATCGGGCCCGTCGACGCGCCACACCGCGAAGGCGCTGTCGCCTTGGCTCGATGCGATCAGCCACGTCTTTGCTCCGTCACGGAGCAGCGTCAGGCCTTCGACATCGGGCACGAGCTGGGGCGATGGTGCAGCGGCAATCAGAGCGCGATCGCCGCCGGTGTCGAGCGGGTAACGCCAAATTCCACCAGCTTCCTCGCCGATGTAAAGAACTCCTTTTTCATCGTCGACCACACAGCCTTCGGTTTGGCTTCCGAGCGCAAAGCGGCGCTCCTCGGTGGTGACCGGTTCACCATTGGTGCCGGCGGCAATGTTGACCTGGCGCACTTCTCCATCGGTCCCGTTGACGATGACGATGAACCGGCCTCCGCGACGCCCCATGCAAAGGCCGTAAGGTTCGGCGAGATCGAGCTTGATCACGCCCCACGGCGTCGTCACCAAGCTGTCGGGATGGAGAAGATACAACGCGGCGCCCATGCGACCACGATCGCTTGCAGCGACCAGCACACGCGGTCCAGCCGCAATCCGAAAGCCGTCGCGCAGATCGACGTTATTGAGACGACCATCTGGAATAAACTGAACGATCTCCCCGTTGATATCGTAGCGGTACAAGCCGGCCTGCTTGTCGGTGCCGAAAATCACCACGCGCGAGGAGTCGCGCGGATCGACCCAAATTGCCGGGTCGTCGGCGGCATCGGCGGCGACCGTGCCGACCGCTCGCGTCTCGGCGGCAACCGGCACCGGCGTCCCGGCACCCTTGAGCATTTTGGCAGAGTCGGAAACTGTCTCGACGTCACGGGGCGCGCACCCCCCCGCCGCGGTCGCCACGGCGGCACAGCCGGCAATGACGCCAGCTCGAAGTGTCTTCATCATCTGTCACCCCTGTATCATCAGTTGCCTCTGTCCCGAGCAATCTCCTTCGTCGCGCCAACGAAAATCGTCAAGCTGCAAACGTGCCGCACGCGTCGATTTGGCCCGCTTGGTTGCGAGTTTCACTTTTCCGGAACGATTTCGTAACGCGTCCGCCACAATTCAGAAACAAAAGCGACCTTACTTCTCCCTATACGCCGCGGAGCTGCCGGTGCCGCTGATGGAGCCGGACGATTGATCACTGGGGGTTGCCGTGCGCTATCGAATTCTTCTGATGCTGTCTGTTTCGGCCGTGACGTTGCCGCAGGACGTCCAGGGTCAGCCGTCTGGCTCGACGGCGAAGCCGCGTGTTGAGGAAATTGTCGTCACGGTTCGAAGACCCCTGGCGGAAAGCGCCGCGGCAGCATTGGAGGCTCAACGCAAGTCGGTGTCGCTGGTCAGCGTGCTGTCGGCCGACTCCGTTGGCAATTTGCCTGACCAAAACATCGCCTTCGCGATTGGACGCCTGCCAGGCGTCGGCGTCGAGCGTGATCAGGGTCAGGCTCGCTACGTCAACCTTCGCGGCGCGCCGGTGTACTGGACGACACTGTCTTTCGACGGCCTAAGCGTGGTGAGCCCACAGGGGCGCGATTCGCGATTCGACAATATCCCCTCGGCGATCGCCAGCCAGCTCACGGTCGAGAAGGCCGTCGTGCCGTCGATGGCGGCAGCCTCCGTGGCGGGCAACGTCGACATCCGCACCCGACGCGCCTTCGACTACGACGGCCAGAAGATCACCGGCAAGCTTGGTTACGGCCACGTATCGTTGGGCGGTGGCAAGGAGATCGATGGGGCGCTGATTTATTCGAACATCTTCATGGACGGCCGCCTCGGCGTCGTCATGCAGGGGTCGTACTACAGCCGCGAGATGGCCACCGACAATTGGGAAACCGACCCCTATTTGAGTAACACGACCGACCCGACGAAGCGCTTCGCCCGCGAGCACGAGAACAAGCACTATCGCCTCACGCGTACCAATCCATCGGGCTCGGCGCGGATCGACTATCGTTTCGATGACGACAACAGCATTTTCGCCAGTTCAATTTACACGCTCTTTCACGACGACGAATTACGCGACAATTTCATATTCCGTCTTGATCAAGGCACGAATGCCGCCGGCGTCGGCTACACAACGCCAGGGTTCATTACGGCAAACAGTCCGGTCGCGGGCACCGTATTCGGTGCGCGAATTAATGCCCGGATTGATTACCGCGATACCAAAGAGAGCATGACCACGAATACCGTGGGCGGCGAGCACAAGGTTGCAGACTGGGACGCCTCATGGCGCTTGAATTACACGTATACGTCGGATGGTCGGAACACGCCGGTGACGGCGGCTTTTCAGAGCCCCGGTGCTTTCAACCTCCGCCCAACCGTGGATTACGACTTCACGAACGGCAATGTGAACACGGTCAAGCTGTTCGCCACAAGCGGAACGACGGCTGCGCGGATCAAGGGCGCGCAAGTCACCAACATCGAGGACTTCCCGTTTCCGCTGACCTCCATTGGTCGGCTCCTCGGCGGCGACATCACCATCGCCAACACCGCCAAGCTGGATCTCGCGCGCGACACGGAAATGTTTGGAATGTCGACCCGATTTGCAGTTGGCGGTTTGTTCACCGCGCGCACGAAGAAGTCTCGCGAATCGAGCATGTCGCGGGCCTTTACCACCGGGATCATTCCCACCTATGGAACGTTCGCCACCAATGATATCGCCTATCTCGGCAGCCAGAATCTGAACTACACGTTCCGCTACACAGACGAAGCCTTCACCACGCGGTTTGTCGACGATCTCATCAGCTCCGGCGCGGCGACGCCACAAAACACTGACGCGAATTATTGGAAGGTGCGCGAGGAGGTCTCAGCCTTCTACGCCATGGCCACCAGCGCGCTCGACTGGGGCAATGTGGTCTATGGCGCCCGCGTCGAGCACATCAAAAATACCGGCGAAGCTCTCGTGGCATTTCCCGCTGCGGCCGGAACTCCGGCCGGAACACGACTAGTCAATACGTCGAGCGGCGACACGCTGGTTTATCCGAGCGTGCATGTGAATTGGGACATAAACAGCGAGGTCAAGGCGCGCATTGGCGCAACGACATCGTCGTCGCGGCCCGATTTCGACGATTTGAGACCGAATTTCACGATCAACGATACGACCCAGTCGGTGTCGGGAGGCAATCCCGACGCGAAGCCGGAGAAGCAGCGCGGCGTCGATGCCTATGTCGAGTGGTATATGACGCCGTCGGGCTTTTTTTCGGCTGGCGTGTTCTACAAGGACATCAAGGACGTCCTGGTGCAGACGTCGGGCGTATTCGGGGTCGACACGCTTGATCTGCCCGGACTCGATCGGTCCGGCTACACCTTCACCGGCGTCGGTAACGGCGGCGACGGTCACCTGGAGGGATTTGAGCTCGCTTATGTCGGCACGGCCGAAGGCCTGGCGCAGCGACTGCGTCTGCCGGAGTGGATGGAAGGGCTGGGCGTTAATCTGTCGGGGACCTTCACGTCTTCGAAAGTCACCCTTCCCGCGGTCAGTGGTGTTCCGGCGCGGACCATCAATGTGCTCGGCACTTCCGACGCGGTCTATAACATCCAGCTGACGTACGAAAAGTACGGGCTATCGGTTCGGCTGGCGTATCAATACCGCACGCCATGGGGTCAGTCAGTCGGCGCTTATCGCCTTGTGAACGGCCTCATCATTCCGGTCGACAATGGCGACATCTATTGGGACTCGGACGAAGAGATGGATCTGTCGATTCGCTATCAAATCAACGAAAACGTCGAAGCGTACTTCGACGGCGTCAATCTGACCAACCAGGGAGCCCGTCGCTACGGCGACAACAAACTTTATCCGATCGAATTCGAGAAATTCGGCCCGCGCTACATTGGCGGGGTTAGGCTGAACTTCTGAAACCGCGCCTTGATCTTGGGCGACGTCAAAGGCCTCTCCGGATCAAGCGCCGTCGCGGACGAGCTCCCCCACCACGGCGTCTGCCATCGCAAATGTGCCGACCGGCGTCTGGCCCGGTTCGGCGATGTCGCGTGTCCGAATACCCTTGCTCAGCACCGCCTGCACCGCGCGCTCGACCATGTCGGCCTCGGTCAGCATGCCAAACGAGTACCGCAGCATCATGGCCAGCGAGAAAATCATCGCGAGCGGGTTGGCGACGCCCTGCCCGGCGATGTCGGGTGCCGAGCCATGGACCGGTTCGTACAATGCCGGCTGACGACCGTCGGCGCCGACGGCGCCAAGGCTGGCTGACGGCAACATGCCGAGCGAACCCGTCAGCATCGAGGCGAGATCCGACAGGATGTCGCCGAACAGATTGTCGGTGACGATGACATCGAACTGCTTCGGCGCACGCACCAGCTGCATCGAACAATTGTCGACGTACATGTGTGACAGCTCGATATCCTTGTATTCGGCATCGCGGAGCTTGGTGATCTCCTCGCGCCAGACAAGACCCGATTCCATGACGTTGGCCTTGTCGACCGAGCACACCCGCTTGGACCGCTTCCGCGCCAGTTCAAAAGCGACACGTGCGACACGAAGCACTTCCGAAGTCGCGTAGGCTTGGGTGTTGTAGCCGCGCCGCGTGCCATCCTTGAGCTGCTCGATACCGCGTGGCTCGCCGAAATAGACGCCGCCGATCAGCTCGCGCACGATCATGATGTCGAGGCCCTTGACCAGATTGAGCTTGAGCGACGACGCGCCAGCCAGCGCGTCCATCACGATCGCCGGACGCAAGTTGGCGAACAGCTGCATCTCCTTGCGCAGACGGAGCAAGCCCTTCTCGGGCCGTACGTCGTAGGCCAGCTTGTCCCACTTCGGCCCGCCGATGCAGGCGAACAGCACGGCGTCGGCCGCCTTGGCGCGCGCGACCGTCTCGTCGGTCAAAGGCGTGCCGTGCGCATCGTAAGACGCGCCGCCAATCAAGCCTTCGGAAAATTCGAACGTCGCGCGGCCCGAAGCCGTCAACCAATCGAGCACGCGGCGTGTGCCCGCCATCACCTCGGGGCCGATGCCGTCGCCGGGGAGGATCAGGATTTTTTTGGATGGTGGCATTTGCTTTGGGACCAGGTGGGTCCTGGCTCACGCCAGGACGACAGTTGAGACTGAGGTGTCACCCTGGCGAAAGCCAGGGTCCAAGCTGCATGCGCAACGGGCTCAGAGATACAGCCAAGGCTGCTCGCGCTTCTGCTTGTCTTCGAACGTCTTGATTTTGTCGAGGTGCTGCAACGTCAGCCCGATATCGTCGAGGCCGTTGAGCAGATTGTGCCGGCGGGTGGCATCAACATCGAACGTTGTCACCGAGCCGTCGGAGGCCGTGATGGTCCTGTTCTCGAGATCGATGGTGAATTCGCCGCCCGCTGTGTTGCCCGACTGCGCCAGTTTGGTCAGACGATCGACGTCCGCCTGCGGTAACGTGATGCAGAGAATGCCGTTCTTGAAGCAGTTATTATAGAAGATGTCGGCGAAACTTGGCGCGATGACGCAGCGGATGCCGAAGTCGAGAATGCCCCACGGCGCATGCTCGCGCGACGAGCCGCAGCCGAAGTTGGCGCCGGCCACCAGGATCTTGGCGTTTCGATAAGCCGGCTTGTTCAGCACGAAATCGGGCTTCTCGGCGCCGGAGTCGTCATACCGTGCGTCGAAGAAAATTGCCGTGCCAAGGCCGGTGCGCTTGATCGTCTTCAGGAATTGCTTGGGCATGATCATGTCGGTGTCGACATTGACCATGGGCATCGGCGCCGCGATCCCTTTCAAAACTTTGAACGCATCCATGGCATCACCCTCACAAAAACTTGCGTACGTCGGTCAGCTTGCCGGTGATGGCGGCGGCGGCGGCCATGCCGGGGCTCAACAGATGGGTACGGCCATTCTTGCCCTGTCGGCCTTCGAAGTTGCGATTCGAGGTGGCGGCGCAGCGTTGATAGGGCTGCAGAATGTCGGGGTTCATGCCGAGACACATGGAGCAGCCGGGCTCGCGCCACTCAGCGCCGGCCTCGACGAAGATCCGATCCAAGCCTTCCTGTTCGGCTTGGTGCTTGACAAGCCCTGAGCCCGGCACCGCCAGCATGACGACGCCCGGTGCAAGCTTACGGCCTTTCAGGATGGCCGCGGCTGCACGGAAGTCTTCGATACGGCCGTTGGTACATGAGCCGATGAACACACGATCGACTTTAACGTCCTCCAGGAGCGTGCCGGGCGTCAGGCCCATATATGCCAACGCGCGCTTGGCCGCTTCGCGCTTGTTGGGGTCCTTGAATTCGTCCGGGTGCGGCACCTTGGCGGTGATCGGCAATACGTCTTCGGGGCTGGTGCCCCACGTGACGTGCGGAACGATGTCGGCCGCCTTGAGTTTGATTTCCTTGTCAAAGGCAGCGCCGTCGTCCGTTCGAAGCGCTTTCCAATAAGCGATCGCGTGCTCCCACTGTCCGGCCTTTGGTGCGCAAGGCTTTCCGCGCACGTAGTCGAACGTCTTCTGGTCAGGCGCGATCAGTCCGGCGCGAGCGCCGCCTTCGATCGTCATGTTGCAGACCGTCATGCGGCCTTCCATGCTGAGATCGGTGAAGGCTTCACCCTGATACTCGACCACGTGCCCGGTGCCGCCGGCGGTGCCCATGCGGCCGATGATGGCGAGCACCAAGTCCTTGCCGGTCACGCCCGTCGGCAGCTTGCCGTCGACGGCGACCCGCATGTTTTTTGCTTTCTTGGTCACCAGCGTTTGGGTCGCAAGCACGTGCTCGACTTCCGAGGTGCCGATGCCAAACGCGAGCGCGCCGAAAGCGCCGTGTGTCGCCGTGTGGGAATCGCCGCAGACGATGGTCTTGCCGGGCTGGGTCAAGCCCTGCTCGGGCCCGATGATGTGGACGATGCCTTGGCGGATGTCGTCCATCGGAATGTACTCGACGCCGAAGTCGCGCGAGTTCTTGAGCAACGCGGCGAGCTGATCACGGCTCTCGGGATCGTCGATCCGCTCCATCCGATCCTTGGTGGTCGGCACGTTGTGATCCGGAACCGCGATAGTTTTATCGGTGCGGTGCATCTTACGACCGGCGACGCGCAGGCCCTCGTAGGCCTGCGGCGTCGTCACTTCGTGCGTGAGATGCAGATCGATATAGATGATTGACGTGCCGTCGCCGTCGGTATGGACGAGATGGTTGTCCCACAGCTTGTCGTACAGCGTACGCGGTTTCGACATGGCGGTCCCGATCACCGGATTTCTATGCGATTACGCCTTTTCGGCGCCGGTCTTCTCGGCCTCGGCGGCGGTCGCAACACCGCTCGCGCCACCCATGCTCTCCTCGGCGATGCGCGCGGCACGGCCACGACGATCGCGGAGATAATAGAGCTTCGAGCGGCGAACTTTGCCGCGACGAACCACTTCGATCTTGTCGACCACCGGGGCATAGAGCGGAAATACGCGTTCGACACCTTCGCCGAAGGAGATTTTGCGCACGGTGAAAGACGAGTTGATGCCGGCGCTCTTGCGCGCGATGCAAATGCCTTCATACGCCTGCAGGCGCGACTTATCGCCTTCGGTCACCTTCACCTGAACGCGCAGGGTATCGCCCGGCGCGAATTCGGGGATGGCACGGCTGCCCTTCAATTCATCGAGCTTGGCCTTGTTGATCTTCTGAATCGTATTCATGGCCTGTTCCTTTTCGTCTCCGTTGAACCTGTAATCAATTCACTCAATTCTGTTTCGTCCGCCGCCTGAGATACGCGTCCCACAAATCCGGCCGTCGGGCCTTGGTCACCGCTTCCGCCTCGGCCAGACGCCAGGCCGCGACCTTGGCGTGGTGACCCGACTTCAGCACCTCGGGCACCGCGACGCCGTTCCACGGGTCGGGCCGGGTAAAGTGGGGATACTCAAGCAAACCGTTCTCGAAACTCTCCTCCGTCAAACTCTCGCTTCGCCCGACCACGCCGGGCAACAATCTCACGACCGCATCGAGCAGCGCGATCGCCGCCGCCTCTCCGCCCGACAACACAAAGTCGCCGAGGCTCATCTCTTCCGCGCCGTGGGCGTCGAGCACCCGTTGATCGACGCCCTCGAACCGCCCGCAGATCAATGTCACCGCCGCACCGCCCGCCAGCTCCCGAACCCTGGTCTGATCAAGCCTTCGCCCGCGGGGCGTCAGATAGATCAGTGGTCCAGCCTTGGCCCGCGACGCGCTAATCGCCGCATCGAGCACGTCGGGCCGCATCACCATGCCGGCGCCCCCGCCAAAGGGGCTGTCATCGACGGTGCGATGCTTGTCGGGCGCGAAGTCCCGGATATTTGCGGTTCTGAGCCGCCATAGACCATCGGTTTGGGCCTTACCGGCAAGCGAAGCGCCGAGTGGGCCCGGAAACATCTCCGGGAACAGCGTCAGCACCACGGCATCAAAAGGCTCAGCCATCGGCTTTGGTCTTTGCTGCGGGATCGTCGGTCGTCTCGTCTCCTCCGTCGTTGGTTTCGTTCCCACCGTCATCCAGAAGTCCCGGAACCGGGATGATCCGAACGACGCCGGCCTTCATATCCACCCCGGCGACAATGCCTTCCGCGAAAGGCACCAACACCGAACTCTGCCCCGGCCGCTCAACATCGAGGATGTCGCCGCCGCCGAAATTATCCACCGCCCTCACCCGCCCGACCGGGACTCCATCAACCGTCTCGACCGAAAGTCCGATCAGGTCGGCGTAGTAGAACGTCCCTTCGTCAGCCTCGGGCAGCGCATCGCGCGTCACATAGAGTCTTTCGCCTTTCAACCGGTCGGCGGCGGCGCGATCGGTCACGCCGGAAATCCGCCCGATCACCGCCCCCTTCTGAAACCCGGTTGCCTTCAGCTTGAACTGTCGCGAACCGTCCTCGCTGGTCAGTTCGCCGTAGGTGCCGATGTCTTCGGGGCTGGCGGTAAAACTCTTGATCCGCACTTCTCCTTTCAATCCTTTGGCGCCGACAATGACGCCGAGACAAACTCTTTTCGCTGAGTCGGTCTGAGCGGACATCGCGTGCGCCTGCTTGCCTCGGTGGCCGCGTTAGCTCGCGGCCGCTTCCTTTGCCTTTTCCGCCA
>VGEM01000031.1 GCA_016869315.1 Alphaproteobacteria bacterium
CACCGGCAAACGACAGCGCCCAACCAACCTCGCGCGGGCCCAGGTCCATCGCGTCTTTGCCCCACAGCGGAAAGCTCGACTCAAACACGCTGCCACCGGTTCCGAAGGCCAGTGCCGCCAGGAACATCATGAACAGACCGCTCTTGGCGCGGATCTTTTCGAAAGACTGCCACCGCGACGCGTGCAGCCGGTTCTTGAGTTTCTCGATCATTTCCGGATTGAGCGATTCCGGCAGCATGGTGATGGTGCCGACCAGGGCCAGCGCGTTCATGCCTGCGCAGAACAGCGCCACCAGGGTGAAATCGGCATTGGTCTTGTCACCTCCGGCAAGCAGTCCGCCGACCAGCGGTCCGACAATAAATCCAAGCGACAAGGCGCCGCCAATCAGGGCCATGCCCTTGGGTCGATTCTCGTTGGTCGTTACGTCGGTGATGTAGGCAAAGGCTGCGCCGATATTGCCGGCGCAAATACCGCCGATGAAACGCGACAGAATCAGGAGCCAGATATTGTCGGCGAAGGCGAGCAGGACATAGGACGCAACCGCGCCCACCTGACTGATCATCAAGATTGGCCGACGCCCCCTGCGGTCGCTCATGCGGCCCCAGAACGGCGCGGAAATGAAGGAGGCGATCGGATATATGGCGATCACCAGGGTCACGGTGGCAGGTTCAAGCCCGATCCGAGTCGCGAGGAACGGAAAAATCGGGTTCATCACGCCGATGCCCATCAAATCGAGCAGAATGATAAGAAAGAGAATGCGCAAAGCCATGGTGTTCCCCCACCGAATACGCGGGCGAGACTATGTGAGGCGGTAAGGCTAGCCAAGGTGCGGACGCGGTCGCGTCCACAATTTCCCCGGGCTACCATGGCGGCCTAGACACATGCGGGGGCCGTCGAGGGAGATCAAGAATGTCCAAGGAAGACTATGGAAGCAGAGGCCGGGTCGGCGTCGCGCCGCCACAGGCCAATCCCACGGTCGAGCCCGAATTTGCCGCGTGCTTGCCGCCGCACGTGTCGTTGCTCGTGACGCGGCTGGTCAGCAAATGTTTCGAACCGCGCGATCGCTACGTCGAATACTACGAAAAACTCGATAGCACGCTCGACAGCTTTGACACGCTCAGGCTGGATGCATTCGCCTTTGCCTGCACAGCCGCGTCCTACGTCGCCGGGATCGATCGCGAGACGAAGGATATGGCAGCGATTTCTGCCAAACGTGGCTATCCCATCATCACCGGTGGGCAAGCCATCATCGCCGCGTTGAAAAAACTGAACGTCAAGAAGATCGTCATCGGCGCACCCTATCCGGTGTGGATCATCGACATGGCCAAGGCCTATTACCAGGCCGGCGGGTTCGAGATCCTTGCAGCACATCGCATTGTCACCGCCTCGACCGACACGCGCTCGATCTACGAGCTCTCGGCCGAGGACGCCATCGCGTCGGTGAAGGCAATGGATACCAAGGGCGCCGACGCCATTCTATTCACCGGAAGCGGCATGCCGAGCCTGCGCGCGATTCAGGAGGGGCAGAAGCTGACGGGGCTGCCCGTGCTGTCGACCAATCTCTGCATGGCTTGGGCCCTGTGCGATCGGCTCGGCATCGGCGACTGGGGCAGGGGCGATCACAAGCTCCTCAACGGCTGGCAAGATCGGGTCGCCTCGCTATGAGCATGCGTCTCTTCGGGCAAATCGCGCTTGGCCTTGTCCTGCTGATTCTCGCGGGGGTCAACCTGGTCTACTGGCAGGACCCCTGGCTGTGGCGCGGCTACGTCCGGATGGTGCTGCCGCCAGATCACCGCGCCGAGGGTTTCGTCGTGCCAGACGAGGAAATTCGTGGCGACAACTCCTTTCAGATCCCCGTTGCCGCGCCGGAAAGCAGGACCATCTCCGATAGCGCGTTGGCGGCAGTCGATGCCTTTGCTGATCGGTTCGAATCGTACGCGCTGATTGTCGTGCATAAAGGCGAGGTGCAGCACGAATGGTACGCAGCCGATTGGACGCGCGACAAGTTGACGCAGTCGCAGTCCATGCATAAGACGCTGCAAGCCGTTTTGATCGGCATCGCCATCGCGGACGGCAAGATTCGGTCGGCCGACGAGCCGGTCGGAAACTATATCGACGAATGGCGCGGTGATCCGCGTGGCGCGATTTCGTTGCGCCAATTGATGATGATGAGCTCGGGCCTGGAGCGGCCCGGCTTCACGCTCGATCCGTTCAGCCGCGGCATGCAGTGGTTGTTCTCGGGCGATTCGACACGGATCATCCTCGACACGCCGATGGCTGGCTGGGCGCCCGGCAGCAGATGGGAGTACAACGATCTCAACTCCGAGATTCTCGGCATGGTGCTGTCGCGCGTTTATGACGCGCGCTACGCCGAGATTCTTCGCGACAAAGTGTGGCTGCCGATGGGGGGTGCGCGGGCGCGGGTGCATGTCGACGAGCCCGGCGGGCGCGCGTACACCTCGTGCTGTCTCGGTGCGCCGGCGATGGATTGGGCGCGGATCGGCCTCATGCTGCTGGGCCGGGGGCGCGTCAACGGACGGCAGATCGTCTCCTCCGATTGGATTAAGGAGATGACGACCCCGTCGCCCGTGGCGCGTCACTACGGCTTGCAAACGTGGCTTGGTTACGATGATCCGCCAATTCCGAACCAGGGCGCTGGGTCAACCGACGCTATTGCTTCCGGTCCGTTTCTGGCGCGCGATACGTTCATGACCTGGGGCCGTGGCCAGCAGCATGTCTTTGTCGTCCCATCGCAGGATCTGGTCGTCGTCCGGCTTGGCCCCTGGACCGGGCGCAATCCGATCAAGCCGGGCTTCGACGTCACTTTTTTCGTCAATACGATTATGTCAGGCTTCAAACCGTGAGCACATCCGTTCCAACCGTTTCTGAACTGGTCGCAGCGGCGCGCGTAGCTGTTCCGATCATTAAAGCCGAGGCCAATACGTCCGAGGATCACCGTGATCTCACGCCTGCGGCCATGGCAGCTCTCAAAGGCGCGGGCCTGCATCGCGTCTACATGCCGCGACGGTTCGGCGGCTACGAGATGGATTGGGGCGCGCACTATCTGATATCGCGCGAAGTGGCCGAAGCTTGCGGGTCGACCGGGTGGCTGGTGTCGCTGGTGTTCTCGCACATCATGTGGGCGGCGCGATTCCCGGCCGAAGCGCAAGAAGAGTTTTTCGGTGCAAGCCGAGATCCGATTCTCGGTACGGGCTCGGCCGGCGGCGGTCTTTTAACCCCGGCCGATGGCGGCTTTGTGCTGGACGGGCGCTGGGGCTTCGTCTCGGGCATCAATCATGCCGGCGGCGCCATGGTGATCGCCAAGACCGACCCCGCAAAGCTGTTCTCTCACTTTGTCTTGCTGATGCCCGGCGAATATACGGTCGAGAACAATTGGGACGCCGAAGGCCTGCGCGCGACTGGCAGTCACCATATCAAAGTGACCAAGCAGTTCGTTCCGGCTCGCCGTTGCGTGAGCCGCGATGATCTCCTCGGGCGTGATCCGCCGGGATCGAAGATTCATCCGAGCTACATCTACAAGGTTCGGCCCGCGCTTTATCAAAAGAGCTGGTTTGCAGGCCCATTGCTTGGAACGGCGAACGGCGCTCTGAAAGCCTATCTGGAGCAGACCCGGGCTCGCGTCGGGCAGCTGTTTGGCGAGAGCGTTGCCGAACAGGGCACGGTTCAAGTCAAGATCGGCGAGTCCATGGCCGAAATCGACACGGCGCGGCTGGTGTTCGACGATTATTGCGAGTTTCTCCACGCGAGAGGAAAGGCGGGCGAGGACATTGTCGGCGACGATCTCCTGCGCTCGCGCCGGATGGTCACCCATGCCGCGCAATCGTGTTTGTCCGCGGTCGATCGATTGTCGGCGATGATGGGCGTGACGGCACAGTCTGGCCGCAATCCCGTGCAGCGGCTCTATCGCGACTGCCGGACAGTCACGACTCACATCGAGCTCAATTGGGATCACACCATGATGCCAAGCGGCAAGTTCGCGCTCGGGCTCAAGACCGGCGATCCCATGGTCGACGCCCCCGCGCAAAGCCCGCTCATGGGCGCCGCTACCCGCGCGATTCTCGGCACTCAGGTCTGAGTGCCCCCGTGAAGCGGCTTCCCTTCGGCGCGACTGGGCTCAATGTCTCTCCCGTGGCCCTGGGATGCATGAGTTTCGGAACGCCGAAGTGGCGTGCCTGGGTGCTGGACGAAACCGACAGTCGCCGCCTGCTTGGCCGTGCGCTTGATGCCGGGATCAATGTCTTCGATACCGCAAACGTGTACTCGGCCGGCGAGAGCGAGCGGGTTCTTGGCGCTTTTCTGAAAGGCGCCGCGCGGCGCGACGAGGTCGTGGTCGCCACTAAGGCATTTTATGCCAACGGGTACCCGCCCCACCTCACCGGTCTCAGCCGGGCCAATGTAATCGGGTCGCTCGACGCCTCGCTCCAGCGGCTCGGGCTCGACCATGTCGATATCTACCAAGTGCATCGCTGGGACGACGTGACACCGGCTGAAGAGACCATGCAGGCCATGGCCGACGTTGTGAAGGCTGGGAAGGCCCGCTTTGTCGGTGCCTCAAATATGCGCACCTGGCATCTCGCCAAAGCACAGCTCGCGTCGCAGAAGATCGGCTTTCGTGGATACGCAGCGATGCAGAATCACTACAACCTGCTCTATCGCGAGGACGAACGGGACTTGATCCCGTTCTGCCGCGACCAGGGCATCGGGTTGATGTGCTGGAGCCCCTTGGCGCGCGGCCGGCTGGGTCGGGCCGGGCAACCGCAGTCGACTGCCCGCGCTGAGATCGACGATGTTGCCGCCACATTGTATGGGCCGCCCACCGATCCGATCCTTGACGTCGTTGCCTCCATCGCCGGTGCGCGCGGCGTATCGGCGGCGCAAATTGCGCTCGCCTGGATCGTCGCCAAGGGTTTGGTGCCGATTGCGGGCGTTACCAAGGACCGACATCTTGAGGATGCGATCGCAGCCGCTACCTTGGTCCTTTCGGGCGACGAGAAGTCGCGACTCGAGTCGGCCTATTCCGCCCGCCCTTTGGCTGAGCTTCCCTGGAGCACGAAACGCCAGGCTGACCCTAATCGGCTCGCCGCCGAACTTGCGGCGCGACCAAACGTTGGACATTCGGACCGTTCCGGTTGATTGCCGGACGCCTGTCAGTGTTGTTAGATCAAAATCGGAATCCAAGGAGATGGCCATGCCTGATGATGTCGCCCGCGCTGCCGCCAAGGTCTCGACCATGCAACCCTTCGCCCCGGGCGATGTGCTGGTTGGTGCGACCGAACTCAATGTGCCGACCGACGATCACGCCGGTGACGGCCGAATCTTCCAGTTTGGCGCCGATCTCAAACTCAAGGGCGTGCTCTATACCCAGGGAACGACACACCTGGTGAAGGGGCTGGCGTTCGGCGCCGACGGTCTGCTGTGGGCCTTCGATTCGGCCGAGCACGCGATCATCTGGGTTGATCCGAAAACCGGCAAGCAGGTGTTTCCGGGATATCGGTTTCCGGCGCGACCATGGTCGTCGGGATTTTGGGACGCGGCCGGCAACTTGTACCTGTATGAACATATCACCGGCACGATCGACAAGGTGCCCGAGAAGTACCGGCAGATGATCAGGTTCGTGCCCGGCACGCAAAAAGTCGGCGATGGCAACGTCTACAAGTTCGACAAAGCCGGAAATCTTCTCGCCGTCTACGAGACCGAGACCTCGACCAGCTTTGCCGGGTATCTCGGCGTCACCAGCTGCCTGATCGATCCGACCGAAACGCAGCTGATCTATACAACCGAAACATCGAAGCGGATCATGCGCTTCGACATGGCGAACAATCGGCAGCTGCCTGATCTCATGGTGTTGCCGCAGGAGGCGCGCGAGTTCGTGTTCTGTCTTGGCCGGTGCGCCGACGGCACCGTGCTCGCCACCCGTGGCGCGAAATTCGAGCACATCGATCTTGCCGGCAAAGTGATGCAGACCTATCCGCTGGAAGGTCCCGGGTGGGCGACGATCAAGGAATCGCTCGACAAAAAGCACATCTGGGTGACGAGCTTCTTCAACGGCACCGTGCTCAAGTTCGAGAAAGGCTCGGGCAAGGTGGTCGGCTCGTTCTCAGTGCCGGCACAGCGCTCGCTCGCTGGCATCGCAGAGTACGCGGGCTGATCGTCAGGCCTGTACACGCCCCGCCAGGACATCCTCGATGCGGGGCCCGGGCGACGTCTTCCAGACGATGAACGCAGCGATGGCGACGATCACGTTGACGATGCCCATCATGGTGAAGGGTGCCGCCCTGTAAGCGTGGTCGAACAGATAGCCGCCCAGCGACACGAACACCATGATGCCGATGGCGCCGCACCAGTTGAAGACGCCGACCACGGAGCCGCGAATGCGCGCCGGCGCCTCCTGGCCCAGCAGCGCGCCGCCGGCGACCACGTTTGAAGTTTCGCCCATGCCAAGGATGATGCACACCGGAATGACGATCCAACCGTGCAACGGATCGTCGATGGCGCCCATTGCCATGTATCCGACGGCCGCGAGCGAAAACGAAATGACTGTGGCGGCGGTGCGATTGATGCGGTCGCACATCCATCCCATCACCGGCGCCCAGCAAAATGCGGCGCCCTGAATGGCGAGACCGAACAGGATGCCGGAGCGGGCCATGACCTCGCCGATCGGCATTCCCTGATCGGTGCCTTCCTGGATGACCCACAGCGAAAAGAACGTGCCGACGACGACGAGGTCGCCGCGAAGGGCGAAGCCCGCGAAGTAGGTGAGCGCGATGCGCGGATTGCGCGCCGCGCCGAAGCCTTCGCGCATCAGCTTCATCACCGGCTCGCGGGGGCGAACTTTCATGGTTTCCGGTCCGGCCAGGCCGATCTGCATGATGACCGCGAACATCATGCACATGGCGCCGGTCGCCCAGAAGGCGTAAATGCCGGCGTCGGCGGAATCGTAACCGGCCTCGGTGAATATCTTGGGCAAGCGCGCCAACACCGTCGACATCAGAATAACGCCGAGGCCATTGCCGACGCTGGTGAGGCCCAGCCACTTGCCGCGCGAGCGTTCCATCACGTAGTCCTGAGTGCAGGCGCTGAGCGTGACGGGAATGATCGCCGAGCCGGTCGCGACGATGATGCGAAAGATGTACATCTGCTCGACGGAATCGGCCAGCGGATAGATTGCATACCCGATGCCGAGGATGACGAACCCGATTGTGTAAAGAATGCGGCGGCCGGTCTTGTCGGACACCGAGCCGATGAAACTCATGACGATGATGACGACGATTTCCTGGAAGGCCGCCAGGTTGCCCGTCAGCTTTCCCTGCTCGCTCTTGGGGATTTGGAGAATTTCGCTCAGGACGTAGCCCTGGACGAAGTTGACGAAGGTCAAAATCATTAGGCTCGACATCGCGGCGAACATCAAAGTCACGGCGTTGATCCGCGTGATTTTCGGCGCGAAGTAATAGGGCCCGATGCGGATGCCGGTGTCATCCGCGGACGCGACGTTAGTGATCACGATTTATCCCCCCAGGCTTCAATCGAATCTGGTGCCTAACAGGCCAGACCCGGCCGCGCGACTCAAGCATTACCGACGGCGGCGCGCAGGATCGACCGCGCGCCGGACGTTCTTGCCGCTACTCGGCAGCCTGCCGGTTGGCGAGGTGGGCGTCCTTGGCCGGGATTAACGGCACAGGATCGAGCGCCCAGCCCTTCTGGGTGCGGCGTGCCGGCGAGGGGATGGCAAAGGCCTTCTTGTCCTTGAGCGCGTTCAACTTCTCGACGTCGATGCGCCAGCCCTTGTCTTCCCACATCTGCAGCATTTCGCGGTAGCGGGTGATGACAAGATCGGCCTTGACCAGGACCTCCTCGGTCGAGCTTTCCGGAATCAACCGCGGCTCGATGCGTTCCACGACAACGCGATCCTGTTCGCCGACCGCCTTGGTGCGCTCCAGCATCGGAGCGTCGACGGCGTCCTCAAGTTTGAAGTTTCGGAACTGAACGAAGAAACTCTTGAACTCGTTCTGGCTGATCGGAAGCTTGAACGAATACTGGTGCGCCATGGCAAACTTGCTGAAGTGCAAATAGGTCCAAGCATGCGCCGGACCGTGGTTCCCGGCGCCCGCTTCCATCTGACCCTCGCCCTTGACGCCCTTCATCGCCGAACTCGGCAGATCGGGCGAGACGAACTTGGTCATGGTCCCCACGCCCCATTCACGCTCGATCACCTCAAGATCGGGGACGTTGTAGTCCTCGCGACCGCCCTGATAACCCATCGACGGATGGACAAACTCGGTGTGAGCGGGGTCGAGCGTATTTTCCTGCGAGCGCAGGTAATTGGCCTGCCATTGATTGACGACGCGGGTAATTTTCCAGCCTTCCTTGCCCCACTCGGGGATATCCATCAGCGGCGGCCGCTCGGTCTCGGGCAAATCGCCGAGGAAACAAAAGACCAGCCCATATTTTTCTTGCACGGGATAGCTATCGATCTTCGCGCGCGCCGGGATCTTCGCATCATTGCCGAGAGACGGAATCTTCGTGCAACTGCCGTCGTCGCCGCGGAATTGCCAGCCGTGATAGGGGCACTCGATGCAGTCGCCCTTGACCTTGCCGTGCGCCAGCGACGCACCGCGATGAACACAGACATTCGACACGCAGTGCGCGACGCCTTTGGAGTCGCGGAACAGGGCGAACTCGAGCCCCAGCATTTTTACATGCAGCGGCTTATCGGCGACCAGCTCGTCTGCCTCGCAGGCCGGGTACCAGAAATTGATGAACATTGGGGATCTGCCTCTCTCGACTCTCTGATCTGAAACGTAGCGCGCCGCTCGACGGATGTCGTCCCCAAGAAAATAGGGTACGACCCTATTTTTGAGCTAGAAAACGGTGCCGGGTTGGCAGCTTCCAGGAATCAGAATGCTGCGTTTTGGGTTGACCAAGACGCGGCGGAGGATCGGCTCGAATTCCGCCAGTGGAGGCGTTGTCATTTTCGGGTCGAACGCTGGCTCGTCGTACTTCTCGCAGAATGTCAGCGTTCGCTCGAAATGCGGATGACCGCGAAACTGCTCGCGCATGTTTTTGTCGAGGCCGAGATGTTCGAAGTAGTAGTAGCCCTGGAAGCAGTGATGGTGCGCCACCATCCAATGATTAGCCTCTGACAGATACGGCGCCATCAAAGTCGCGGCGAACTCGCCGTGGTTATAGGGGCCGAGCAAGTCGCCGATGTCGTGAACGAGGGCGAGGGCGACGTATTCGTCATCCTCGCCGGCTTGGCGCGCCAGATGAGCAGTTTGCAGGCAATGGGTCAGGCGCGATACCGCGCCAAATTTACCCTGCTGCACGTGCGTATCGTCGAGCTCGCGCAGGTGCTTGAGCATGCGATCCGGCAGTTCCTTGAGGAAGGCGGACTTGCGAAAAACCGGCGCCAAACGGTCGGTCAATTCCATGGCGGGAATCCTCTTGCAGTCGGGCCAAAGGTAGCCAAGAACCTTGACCAAGTCGAACGAGGAGCGAGTCATGGGCCGATTGAAAGACAAGGTCGCGGTAATCACCGGTGCCGGCCGCAAGCGAGGCCTGGGCGAGGCCATTGCGCGGCGCTTTGCCGAGGAAGGCGCGACCGTCGTCCTCACGGATATCGGCAAGCCCTCGGGCGAGTATCTCACGGCCGACAACATTGGAACGTCGGCCGAAATGGAGGAGGTCGCCGTCGCGATTCGTACCGTAACCGGCGGCCGCGTGATCGCGATGACGTGCGACGTTTGCGCCGAAGCGGATGTCGCGCGCGTCGTGGTGGACATCGTCAAGACTTACGGCCGCCTCGACATCGTCGTGAATAACGCCGGCGTCGGCTACATCATGAAACCGCTGATCGAATATGCCGTCGAGGAGTGGGATCTGGTGATGAACGTCAATCTGCGCGGACCGTTTCTGTTCTTGAAGCACGCAGCACCGGCGATGATGGCCGGCATCAAGGCCGGAACGCAGCCGTCCGGCCGCTTCATCAATATCGCGAGTCAGGCGGCGAAAAGCGGTGCCCCGGCGCTGATCGCTTATTCGTCATCGAAGCACGGCATGATCGGACTGACGCGCACCGCGGCGCTGGAACTGGCGCCGCATGGCATAACCGTGAATGCCGTCTGCCCCAATCACGTCACCACCGGCCTCGGTGAAAAACAGAATGCATATCGAGGCAAGGTTATCGGCGCCACGACGACGGCCGAAATTCTCGCCTTCCGCAAAGGCCGCATCCCGATGGGCCGCGTCGGCCAGCCCAGCGACACCGCGAATGCCTGCCTGTTTCTCGCGTCAGACGAGTCCGCCTACATCACCGGCGATTCGATCAACGTCACCGGCGGCGAAGAAATGCACTGAAAACCCAATTACGGCCCCATAATTAGGGTACGCCTCTATTTATTTGGAGGATTCATCAACATTCATAAAATATTAGCGTTGCAAGTGCAGCAGAGGCGCCGATTGGGCCTCGATGTAGGCGATGAATTTCCAGGCGTCGCCGCTGCGGCGAAAGGTGGCGGTGGCGCGGCTATCGATGCCGACCGGATGGTCGAAGCCGATGATGTCGCCATTCCAATGGAACTTGTAGAACGCGAGCGCGAGATCCGGCGCGAACAACTTCACACGGACATCCCACACCCGCATCGAGCACTTGCGTAAGCGAGCTTCAGTTTTCTTCCAGTGGGCGTCGAATGCAGCCCAGCCGATGGTGGGTTCGGCGACTTCCTGCGGCAGGATGTAAGGCTCAGGCTCGTTCTGATCCCACAGCGCCTTGATCCCACCCAATTCGCGGCGGTTCCAGCATCCGCACAGAGCCGCGAGAACCGTTTCGATTTCGGCGGCGAGTGTCTTCACGCGGCGCGCTTCAGCTCGGGGAAGCGATCGCCCGGCGGCGAGAACCGTGACTTCAGGAATCGCCAGACGCTCTTGCCCGGCGTGAGCCATGAAATCCGTGCGGCATGCTTGGTATTGGCGAGCACACGCTCGACCAGCCATGGCGTTACAGTCTCAACCCGGTCGGCGAGAATGTTGTAGATTTTGATCGTGAAGTTCCATCTCTCGAGCGGGACAGTCTCCTTGTCGCGGGTCGAGAGGTCGGTGATGACGATCCCAGGGCTCATCAAACCCACCAGCACCGGACCGCCCTTGGTCTCACGTTCGAGGCACTTATTGAAATAAGTGATGCCGAATTTGGTCGCGCCGTAAAGGCTCATGCCGGGCTGGCGCATGCCGTTCGAGCCGAAGCCCTCGAAATTGTAGAGCGCACCAGAGCCCTGTTTTGTCATGCCGGCGAGCGCGACGCGACTGCCGTTGATGGTGCCGGTCAAATTCACCCGCGGGATCGAATCGACCTCATCCTGAGCCAGCTTGCCGATGGTGAAGCGCGAGTTCGATTGACCGGCATTGTTGATCCAAATATCGACCCGGCCGAACGCGGCAATCGAGCGATCCCACAACGATTGGACATCTTCATAGCTCGCCACGTCGCAGGGAATCCCAACGGCGCGAGCCCCTTCGACCGCATCGTTTTCGATGGCAGCAACCGCTTCGTCGACCGCCGTCCGAGTCCGGCCGCTGACCGCGACGCTATGCCCGCGCTTCAGGAACTCGCGCGCCAGCCCGCGGCCGATGCCGCGCGTCGAACCCGTGACTACGACAACTTTTCCGCCCATACCGTGGTTCTCCCCACTATTCACGCTCGATTATGTCGAGGTGCAATGATTTGGTCTAGGATGGCGAAGGAGGCTCTCTCATGAAGAACATCGTCATAACCGGCTCGACCAAAGGGATTGGCTATGGATACGCGCTCGAATTCGCGAGGCGCGGCTGCAGCGTGTGCATCACCGGGCGCGCGGAAGCCGACCTCAAGGCGGCCCTCGACAAGCTGCACGCTGATGTCAAAGGCGCCGCCCGGGTCATCGGCTACGTCTGCGACGTAGCGAAAGCGGCCGATGTCCAGGCGCTGTGGGACAAGGTGTATCGTGAGTTTGGCGTCATCGACATCTGGATCAACAACGCCGGCTTCGCGCGGTCTGGGGTCAAGCTGCTCGAACTGACGCCCGCCGAGATCAAGACAATGGTCGATTCCAATGTCATCGGCACAATCAACGGATGCCAGGTCGCGGTGAAGGGCATGACCGCCCAAGGTCACGGCCACGTCTACAACACGCTCGGTGGCGGTCATGACGGCCGGGTTGTGCCCGGCATGATCGGCTATTCGACCACCAAGCGCGTGGTTCGGTATTTCACCGACTGCCTGATCGACGAACTCAAGGACTCGGTCGTGAAAATCGGCAAGATCAGCCCCGGCGTGAACATCAGCGAGGGCATGATTCGCGAGGTCAGCGCGCTCACGGTCGAGCAGCGCAAGAAAAAGCTTTGGCCGATCAATATCCTCGGCGACTATGTCGAGACCACGACGCCCTGGCTGGTGGAACAAGTGCTGGCCGATGTCGCGCGCGGGAAATCGGGAACGCACATTGCGTGGATGACCATGGGCAAGCTACTCGGACGCTTCCTATCGGCGCCCATCAAGAAGCGCGATCTGTTCGCGCGCTATGGCCTGTCACCGGCCTGAACGGAGCATCGCCATGCCCAAACCAAACCTCAAACAAGGCGCAAAGGGAGCGGCAGTTATCGAACTGCAGGAGAGGCTGAACCGCACCGGGGCGATGCTCAGGTACGACGGCAATTTCGGGATCGCAACCGCTGCAGCCATTCGCGCGCGCCAAGCCGACGCCGGGCAGGGGCCGACCGGTATCGCCGACGGGGCGTTCTAGAGCTGGCTCGAAGCGCAGCCCGAGCCCAGCCCCGATATCGCGATCGAAGCGGTCAACGCCATTGCCCGTTTCGAAGTGACGTCGCGGTTCAATTACAGCTCGCACCTATCGCGTCCGACCTGGCCCAAGGGCGAGAGCGGCGTCATCATCGGCATCGGCTATGATCTGCCTTTCCAGACCCCGGCGGGCTTCAATGCCGACTGGCAAGGACTGATCCCCCCGGGGCAGATCAACCAACTTCTCGTCATGGTCGGAAAACAAGGCACTCTGGCGCTGGCTGACCAGGTGTCCGATGTCGACGTGCCATTCAAAGCAGCTTGGCGTATCTTTACCGGCATCAGTCTGCCCAAATTTGTCACGCTGACGCGAAAGACTTTTCCGGGGTTCGACGCGGTGCCCAAACTGAGCCGCGGTGCGCTTGTCAGCCTTGTCTACAATCGCGGCGCTAAACTGGATGGCGACAGTCGCAAGGAAATGAAGGCGATCAGGGATCACCTCGTCGCCAGTAACTTCGCAAAGGTCTGTGCCGAATTTGAAGCCACGAAACGCTTGTGGCCTGAAGCGAAAGGATTTAGTGATCGCCGCGACGAAGAAGCGCGGATGTGGCGGAAGGGGTTCGCGTAGGGGGCCGCGATCACGTTTGATCAATCACCCGGCGGTCGAATCCTAGGATATAAGGGTCCGGTCACGGGGGGGGAGGATGTTCATGGGGCCTGATCGCACCTGCGCGCGGTTGAAGCCGTTTCCAATCTGGCTTGCGCCCGGTATTTCGCTCGCCAACGGCTGGACGCTGATGGTCGCCAACTTCGTCGTGATTGGCAGCCTGGCGTTCATCAACGTCGCTCAAGGCTACATTCTTAAAGAGCACCTCAAGATCGCTGAAGACATCCAGGGCACGGTCTCGGGCGATCTCGCCCTCTGGAACGAGCTGATCATCATCGCGCTGTCGAGCCCATTTGGCATCATGGCCGATCGCATCGGCCGGCGGCCGGTGATCGCGGTTGGCATGCTCGCGGTATCGGCTGGATTCGTCATCTACGCGTTCGCGGACAGCCTCGCTGTCCTGACACTGGGCCGGGTTGTCTATTCGGTCGGCGCGGCGGCAACCTCGGCGATGGTCGCGACCATCGGCGCCGATTACCCGCAGGAAGTCTCGCGCGGAAAAATGATCGGGGTTGGCTCACTGATGAACGCGCTCGGTATCGTCGCGCTGACGGTGATTCTCGCCCAGGTGCCGTCATGGCTTCGCGCCGACGGCATGGACCCGATTGTCGCCGGGCGCTGGATGATGATGATCGGCGCCATATATTGCGCGGCTGCGGCGGTCGTGTTTCAGATTGGCCTAAAGGCCGGCGCGCCGGCGGCCAAAGGCGAACGCACGCCGATCTTGGGCTTGTTGCGGGTCGGCTTCACCGAAGCCCGCAACCCGCGTGTCGCTTTGGCCTATGCGGCCGCCTTCACATCGCGCGGCGATCTCGTCGTCGTCGGACTCTTTGTCACGCTGTGGTCGGTTCAGGCGGGTACGGCCGCCGGGCTCGACTCGGCGACGGCATTGCAGCGGGGCACGATTGTTTTCGCCGCGTCACAAACCGTTGCCATGTTGTGGGCCCCGATTATGGGCTTGATCATGGATCGGGTGAATCGCGTTACCGCCGTCGCCATCGCCATGGTCTTCGCTACGTGCGGCTACTTTGCGACCGCGGTGCTGGCGTCGCCGCTCGATGCGCTCGGCATGCCCGTATTCATGGTGTTGGCCATCGGGCAGGTGAGCGCGCTGATCACCTCGCAGGGCCTGATCGGTCAGGAGGCGCCGGTGCGTGCACGCGGCGCGGTTGTCGGCATGTTCAGTCTGTGGGGCGCGGCCGGCATTTTGATTGCGACCGGAGTCGGCGGCCGGCTCTTCGATAGCTGGGCGCCCTATGCGCCGTTCGTTCTGATGGGGGTCGCGAATTTGGCTCTGCTGGTGGCGGCCATCGCCGTGCGCCTGAAGTCGCCGGGCTTGATGGTGGGGCGTTCCGCAATAGAGTGAGAGCCCGTAAAAGAGGACCGCCGATGCCCCGTCTCAAAGACAAAACCGCTACCCGGGCCGCCAAAGGCGAGGCCCTGCGCCGCCGGGTGCTTGGCGACGCGCATGTCGACCGCTCGCTCGCCGAACGCGACGCGCTGTCGGGTGATTTCACGACATTGATTCACGAATGGGTCTGGCACGACATCTGGTCGCGCGAAACCTTGCCGCTGAAAACGCGAAGCCTGATCAATCTTGCCCTGCTGACGGCGCTGGGCCGGCCGCGCGAACTCCGCATGCATCTTCGCGGCGCGCTCAATAACGGCGTCACCATCGACGAAATTCGCGAGGTGCTGATGCACACGTCGCTCTATGCCGGCGTGCCCGCGACACTGGATGGCATGCACACGGTGCGCGAGACCCTCAAGGAATGGGGCTTGGGGGTCTTGCTCAAACAAACGTCCAAGGGGAAGCCGTCGCGTTCAAGAGGAGCAAAGTCGTCATGACGACTGCTAAACCCAAGTACGCGCGCCGCAAATCTCACCCGCGCCTGAGCTACGATCAGCTCATGGCCAATGCAACGGCGTTGGTGCCGGTGCTGGAGAAAAGGGCCCAGGCCGCCGAGGATGCGCGCCAGTTGCCGCGCGAGACGATGGAAGATCTCTACGACGCCGGTCTGCTGCGTGTCTTGACGCCCGCGGCGTATGGCGGCCTTGAGCTCGATTGGCCGGCATTGCCCGACGCCGCGCGGGTCATCGCTCGCGCATGTCCGTCAACCGCGTGGATCATTGCCGTCGTCGGCGGGCATTCGGGTATTTGCGCGCGATTTTCGAAAGAGATTCAGGACGAGGTTTTCGCAGATGGACCCGATCAGCTCTATGTCACGGCGTCGGCCCAAACCACAGGCACCATCGTCAAGGTCAAGGACGGCGCAAGACTGAACGGCGTGTGGCGCTTCGGGTCGGGGTCCGATCACGCCGACTGGATGATGGTGACCGGCGAGGTCATGGACGAGGCCGGCAAGAAAACGGGGCTGCATGCGCGCGCTTTATGTCGCGCAGACCAGGTCGAGGTTGTCGACACCTGGCACGTCGCCGGCATGAAGGGCACCGGCTCGAAGGACCTCAATTTCAAAGACGTATTTGTCCCCGACCGTCACCTGATCGACCAGCCCGAGAATTTCGGCGCCAGTCCGCCGGGCGCTTCACTTCATCCGGATTGCTATCTCTATGACGTACCCTTCGTCGCCTACTTTTCAAGTTGGCTGTTGGGGCCGGTGCTGGGTTCGGCCGAGGGTGCGTACGACGCATACCTCTCCACAACGCGTGGTCGCGTCGGCGCCATGAGTACCCAGACGGTCGCGCAGATTCACACCGTTCAGGAACGGCTGGCTGAATCATTTTGCGAACTCGACGCAGCGCGCGCGCTGTACGACAAACACAACCGTTATCTGCACATGAAGGGCGCGGCCCGCGAGAACATCAGACCCGACGAGTTCGTGGAATCGGGTCGCGAGCGCACTTACATCGGGCGGCTTTGCTTCAATGCCGCCCATCGGCTCGTGCGGCAAATGGGCGCCGTTGGCATCTTCGACACCAATCCGGTGCAGCGGCATTACCGCGATCTCAATGTCATGCAAAACCAGCTCGCGCTCAATTGGGACGTCCACATGCTCAACTTCGGTCGCCGCCAGTTAGGCTTGCCGACCGGCATGGAGCGGATCGATAATCCTCCGCCGGCGAAACCCGCTTGGGGACTGCTCAACGGCAAGGCCCGGAAGGTCTAGACAGGCCGGCACGGCATCGGAGGGAACATGTCCATGCGTTCAGTGAGCGTCGCGGCATTTGCGGCCCTGCTTGGCATCGCCCCCGTAGCGGCCGAGGATAAAGTCCTCAACCTGTTCATTTGGTCCGACTATCTCGCGCCGGACACGCTCGCGAACTTCACCAAGGAAACCGGCATCGAAGTCAACGTCGATAACTTCGATACCTCCGAAATGCTGGAAGCCAAGATGCTGGCGGGCGGTTCGGGGTACGATGTGATCGTACCCAATGGCCCAATCTTGAATCGCCTTGTGGCGGCGGGCCTGATTCGTCCGCTCGACAAATCGAAACTCTCGAATCTCGGCAATGTAGACGTGGAGCTGGCCAAGCGTGCCGCAACCCAGGACGCTGGCAACGCCCATGGGCTGATCTATATGTGGGGCACGACGGGGCTGGGTTACAACCCTACCAAGATCAAGGAAGCGCTCGGGGACGACGCGCCAGTTGATAGTTGGAGGCTTTTGCTGGATCCGGCGAATGCCGAAAAACTATCCGCGTGCGGCATCTATGCGGCGGATTCTCCCGCCGACGTTTTCGAACCGACACTCGCCTTCCTCGGCACGGATCCGCACAGCCAGGCGCAAGCCGACTACGACGCGGCGGTGGCGGTGTGGCAGAAGATCAGGCCGCATGTCGCCAAATTTCACAATTCCGAGTACATCGCCGCGTTGGCGAATGGCGATATCTGCCTCGCCATGGGTTATTCGGGCGACGTGTTCCAGGCGGCGGATCGCGCCGAAGAAGCGGGCAATGGCGTCGAGGTTGCCTATAGCATTCCCAAAGAGGGTGCTTTCATCTGGTTCGATTTTCTCGCCATCCCGAAGGACGCTCCGCATCCCGAGGCCGCTCACGCGTTCATCAATTACATTATCCGGCCCGAGGTCATCGGGCCGATCACCAATACCGTCTACTATGCCAATGCCAACGCCAAAGCGGCGCCGTTTATCGAGAAAGAAATTCTCCACGATCCGGCCGTCTATCCAACGTCTGACGTGATGGCGCGATTATTCCCGGAGCAAACACCGTCGCCAGAGCTGGAGCGGATGCGGACCCGGTTGTGGACACGCCTCAAGACCGGCATGTGACGCCGCGTGGCCAACGCGATATCGATTCAACACGTCTCCAAGTCGTTTGCCGGCGTCGTCGCCGTCGACAATGTTAGCCTTGAAATCGGCGAAAACGAGTTTCTCGCGCTGCTCGGCGCGTCGGGATGCGGCAAGACCACGCTGCTGCGGCTGATCGCCGGCTTCGAGCGCCCCGATCAGGGTCGTATCTTCATCGACGGCGTCGACATGACATCTTCACCGCCCTACCGGCGGCCGGTCAATCTCATGTTCCAGTCCTACGCGTTGTTTCCGCACATGTCGGTCGCGGCCAATGTCGCTTTTGGTCTCGAGCAGGACGGCATTTCCGGCGCCGAGCTCAGCGGGCGAACTGCCGACGCATTGGCGATGGTCGAGATGAGTGCGTTCGCCGAGCGCCGTCCGGACCAGCTGTCAGGTGGTCAGCGTCAGCGTGTCGCGTTGGCGCGATGTATCGCTAAGCGGCCCAAGGCATTGCTGCTCGACGAGCCGATGGCGGCGCTCGACCGCGCCTTGCGTGAGCGAACCCGTCTCGAACTGATGGCATTGCGGCGCCGGCTGGGCATCAGCTTCATTGTCGTGACCCACGATCAGGAAGACGCCATGACCATGGCCGAGCGGGTTGTGATCATGGATCGCGGCCGCGTTGTTCAGCAGGGCACGCCGCGCGATCTTTACGATGCGCCCGCGTCGCGCATGGTTGCGGGCTTTTTTGGCGAGGCCAACATCTGGGACGGCGTCGTGGCACGCGCTGGTGCGCGCGTGGCGTGCGGCGTTCTCGGACTTGACGTTCGCGCGACTCAACCGTTGCCGGCGGAGGGCACGCCCATCTCGATCGCGGTGCGACCAGAGCGTATTGGCATCGACCCGGTTCCGCGGCCCGACGACAACGCGATCGCCGACGCGATCGTCGAACACGTCGTCTACCTCGGCGCCGTATCGACTTACTTTCTTCGCGTGCCGCACGGCGGATTGGTTCGGGTCACGCGCCAGAACGAGGCCGGGTCGAATTTTGCCATTGGCTCGCGCGTCGGTTTGACCTGGTCTGCGGACGCGGTCGTGGTGTTGCGGCCGTGATTGCGACGGCTCAACGTCGGCTCAATCGGGCGACGGTCGCAATTCCGTTCGCCTGGCTGATTCTGTTTGCCGCGCTTCCACTGTTGATCGTTCTCAAGATCAGTCTTGCCGATATGCGGATCGGCGCGCCGCCGTACACCGACCTCGTGACGGTCAACGCCGCGGGCGACGTGTCGATGCAGGCAACCGCCAAGAATTTTCAGGCCATTGCCGGCGACGCGCTGTATTGGCGGGCATACCTCAGTTCGGTCCGGATCGCCGCAATCTCGACGTTGCTCGCGCTATTGCTCGGTTTTCCGATGGCCTACGCGATTGCTCGCGCGGACCGGCGCTGGCGCGGAGCGTTGCTGCTGGCGGTCATGCTACCGTTCTGGACGTCGTTCCTGATTCGCATCTACGCGCTCATCGGTTTGATCCGGCCGGGCGGGCTGGTCAGTCAGGGCCTGGAAGCGCTCGGCTTGATCGCGGGGCCGTTGCGCATTCTCAACACCGAGATCGCGGTCTATCTCGGCATGGTGTTTTGCTACCTGCCGTACATGGTGCTGCCGCTCTACGCGCGACTCGAACGTCTCGACCCCGCATTGCTCGAAGCGGCGGCTGATCTCGGTGCGGGGCCGACGAAAACGTTTTTCCGCATCACACTGCCGCTGGCGGCGCCCGGCATTCTTGCCGGATGCCTGCTCGTCTTCATTCCCGCCGTCGGCGAATTCGTGATCCCCGAGCTGTTGGGCGGCGCCGACACGTTGATGATCGGTCGGGTGATGTGGAACGAGTTCTTCACCAACCGCGATTGGCCCTTGAGCGCCGCGGTCTCGATCGTGTTGCTGGCCGTG
>VGEM01000032.1 GCA_016869315.1 Alphaproteobacteria bacterium
GCCGGGCATTCCATTGTCCGCAGACCTCGAAGCCGCCGCCATCGCAAAACTTGGGCCTGCTCCCGTCGTTGCCATCTCGCCGCTTGCGGCGCGCACGGAGAAGACCTGGCCGCTGGAACGATTTGTTGAATTGGCCCGACGGCTGATCCAACCGCCAACACGGCTCGTCATCGTCGGTGGGTCGGAGGATCGCCCGGCGCTCGATGCCTTCGCTGACCTTTCGCCCATTGCCCTGATCGGCGAAGCGGATTTGCGGCTGGTCGCCGCCATGCTGAAACGCGCCCGCCTGTTCATCGGCAACGATTCCGGCATGGCGCACCTTGCCGCGGCTGTCGGCGCCCCGACGCTCGCGTTGTTCGGGCCGACCGAGCCACGCAACTATGCGCCGCGTGGGCCGCGTGTCAGGGTCGTCGACGCGCCCGGCCGACGACTGTCGAATCTGTCGGTCGAGCAGGTGCTGGACGCGGCCCGCGAATTGTCATCGGGGCCTTCCCAGGCTATGGAGCGGCCATGAAAATCGCCCACGTCATGGCCGGCGAGGACTTCGGCTCGGCCGAATTGCAGATCGAGCGGCTCGCGCGCGCGCTTTCCGCCGCCGGCGTTGTTCAACGCCTGTTGATCGCGCCGCGCGGCGACCGTGCCCGGCGCCTCACCATTACCGGACTCGACGTAACCGAGGTCGAACTGCCCGGCCGATTCGCCTTCATGAGCCGCCGCCGGCTCGATGCCGAGTTCGCCAGGTTTACCCCAGACGTGGTGGTATCGTGGTCACCCGAGGTCACCGCCCTGGTCGATCGCGGCGGTTATGCGCATGTGGCGAGGCTCGGAGACGGTTCCAAACCGGTCGATTACCAGGCTAGCGTTGGCGTGTTCACGGCGTACAAGACCCGCGCCGACGCGGCGCTCGCGGCGGGATGGTCGGCGGACAAGTTGAAAGTGATCGCCAATCTTCCGTCGTACGTTTTGCCGCGCGAGCCGATATCCGCCATTGATCGCAAGAGCCTGTTCACACCGCCCACGGCGCGCATTGTTTTCACCGCCGGGCGGTTGATCGAGGACAAAGGGTTCGATGTGCTGATCGACGCGGTGGCGCGGCTGACCAGCGTTTACATCTGGATTGCCGGCGACGGCGCGGATCGCGCGAAGTTCGAGCAGCACGCGCTCGATCGCGGCATGAAACCGCGGGTGCGTTTTGTCGGGTGGCAGGACGATTTACGGACCTATTTCGCGGCGGCCGACCTGTTTGTGCTGCCGGGCCGCCAAGACGACATGAGCGATCTCGTCGTCGAAGCCTGGGCTGCGGGCAAGCCCGTCATCGCGACCGATACGCTGGGGCCGGGCCTTCTGATCCGCGATCACGACAACGGCATTCTCGCGCCGGTCGGCAATGCCAAGGCCCTGGCCGAGGCAATCCGCCGCGTTCTGGCCGACAGCGCGCTCGCCAAGAAATTGGCCGATGCAGGGACGGCAACCGTGAAGGCCGATTTTGGCGCCGAGAAGATGGTGGCCGCGTACCTCGACTTCTTCCGCTCCCTCGTGACCAAATGAATCTTCTGGGGTCAGACACCTACTTTCCATACGCTCGGCCATGTGCGGCATCGCCGGCGCCGCGCTGAAGCCGGGCACGGAAGTCCCGCGCGCCGCCCTCGCAGCGTTGGCGACAGCGCTGGCGCATCGCGGGCCCGATGGCGAGGCGATCGAAACGTCGGGCAACGTCGCCTTGGTCCATCGCCGTCTCGCCATCATCGATCTTATTTCCGGCGATCAGCCGCTGCGGGACGATGCCGGCGTTTCGCTGATTGCCAACGCGGAAATCTATAACGATCTCGATCTTCGCCAGGAGCTTTCGGGATACAGGACGAATTCCGACTGCGAGTCCGCGCTTCGTCTCTATCTGCGCGACGGCGTCGCGTTCGCCGACAAATTGCGCGGCATGTACGCCATCGCCATTCATGATCGCCGCGATGGGTCGCTGGTCCTGGCGCGCGACCCGTTCGGCATCAAGCCGCTCTACCTGGCCGAGACCGCGAATGGCGTGTGGTTCGCATCCGAAGCCCAGGCATTGATCGCGGCCGGTGTCGTGCCGGCCGCGGTCAGTGCGTCGGCACGCGACCAGCTACTGGCGATGCAATTCGCGTCCACATGTGCTTTCCCCGGCATCGATCGCGTCGCACCGGGCGAGACCATCGTGATTCGTGACGGACGCGTCGCCGAACGGCGACGCCGTCCCGCGCTCTCTTTCGCGCCTGCGCCGACGAGCGAGGCCGATGCGCTCGCGGCGTTCGATCGCGCTTTCAACGATTCCGTGCGTGCCCACTGCCGGTCCGACGTGCCCTATGGCATGTTTTTGTCAGGCGGCATCGATTCATCCGCCGTGCTCACGGCCATGAGCCGGCAGCACGACGCGCCAGTACTGGCCTTCACCGCGGCGTTTCCAGGTACCGACGCGCACGACGAGCGCGCCGTTGCCCGCGCGGTCGCCGAGAAATGTCGCGCGCGCCATGTCGAGATCGAAGTCGGCGTCAAAGATTTTTGGCGAACGCTTCCGGCCATTGCCGCTGCCGTGGACGATCCCGCCGCCGACTATGCGGTGGTGCCGTCGTACCTGCTGGCCGCGCGCGCCAGGTCAGAGGTGAAAGTCATTCTCACGGGCGAGGGTGGCGATGAACTGTTTGCCGGCTATGGGCGTTACAGATCGGCCGTGCGGCCGTGGCCGTTCCGGCGCAAGCCGTGGCACAGGAGCGCTTTCGCCGGGCTCGGCATGCTGCGATCCGAACCGACGGATTGGCGCAGTGCCATCGATCGGATCGAAGCGACGGTGACGGCTTCAACGCGCATGTCAGCCGCGCAGGCCATCGATATCGCGGCGTGGTTGCCCTATGACCTGCTGATCAAGCTCGATCGTTGCCTGATGGCGCATGGTATCGAAGGCCGCGTGCCGTTTCTCGACCCCAAGGTCGCGCAGGTCGCGGCAATGGTGCCGGATTCGCTCAAGGTCAAAGACGGGCTCGGCAAGTATCTGGTCCGTCGCTGGCTGGCCGACGCCCTACCGGGATACGACGCGTTCGCCCGGAAACGCGGGTTCTCGGTTCCGGTCGGGGCGTGGATGGCATCGGAAGGACGCCGAGTCGGGCCGCTGGTCGCACGCCAGCCAGGCATCGCCGACATAGCCAGCCCCGAAGCCGTCGTGGATTTGTTCGCGGTCGGCGACGACCACACCGCCGCCGCGCGGTGGCATTTGCTGTTCTATGCTTTGTGGCACAACCGCCATATGCTGGGCCGCAAAGCCGATGGCGATGTGTTCGACGTTTTGTCCGCGTGAGCCGAACGAATGACCCAAACCTATGATCTGATCGTCAAGGGCGGCCAGGTGTTCACCCCTGGCGGCCTGGTTGCCTGCGACGTCGGCATCCGCGCCTGGCGTTTCGCGGCGCTGGGCGATCTCCGCACCGCATCCGCGGGCAGTGTGTTCGACGCCAAGGGCCTCACGGTGCTGCCCGGCGTGATCGACGAGCAAGTTCACTTCCGCGAGCCGGGCCCGACGCACAAAGAGGATTTGGAATCGGGCACCCGCGGTGCGGCGCTGGGTGGCGTGACCGCGGTGTTCGAAATGCCCAACACTGATCCGCCGACGACGACGGCCGAGGCGATGGCCGACAAGGTCCGCCGTGCCACCGGCCGATCGTGGACCGATTTTGCATTCTACGTCGGCGCTTCGCCCGAGAACGCCGGCCAGCTGGCCGCGCTTGAGCGCGTGCCCGCCTGCGCCGGCATCAAGATGTTCATGGGCTCGTCCACCGGCTCGCTGCTGGTGCGCGACGATGAGAATATTGCCCGCGTGCTCGCCTCGGGCACGCGCCGCGTCACCGTGCACAGCGAAGACGACATGCGCCTGGTCGAGCGCAACCCGATGGTCAAGGATGGCGCCGACGTGTCGATGCACCCCGAGTGGCGCGACGTCGAAACGGCGGTCCGTTCGACCCAGCGTCTGCTCACGTTGGCCCGCAAGGCCGGCCGGCGCGTGCATGTGCTCCATGTCTCGACCGCCGAAGAGATGGAACTCCTCGCCCAGCACCGGGATATCGCCACCGTTGAAGTGCTGCCGCAACATCTCACCCTCGCAGCGCCCGAGTGCTACCAGCGCCTCGGAACATTGGCGCAAATGAATCCGCCGATCCGCGACGCGCGCCACCGTGACGCGCTGTGGCGCGCGATCAACGACGGCGTGGTCGACTGCATGGGCTCCGACCACGCGCCCCACACGCTTGAGGAAAAGTCGCGGCCATATCCGCGCAGTCCCTCGGGCCTCACCGGCGTGCAGACGCTGGTGCCGCTGATGCTCGATCACGTCGCGCAGGGCCGCCTGTCATTGCAGCGCTTTGTCGAACTCACCAGCGCCGGCGTCCAGCGCGTTTTCGGCGTTGCCGGCAAGGGCCGCATCGCGCTGGGGTACGACGCCGATCTCACCGTTGCCGATCTCAAGGCCAAGCGAACCATCGAGAACAAATGGATTGCCAGCAAAACCGGCTGGACCGCCTTCCACGGCATGCAGGTCACGGGTTGGCCGAAGGCGACGATCATCCGCGGCAACATCGTCATGCGCGACGATGAGCTGGTCGCGAAGCAGATCGGCCAGGCGGTGAGGTTTCAGGAGACGTTGTAGAGGCGGCGACGGGCAGGTGAATGGTTGAACAATTCCCCAATGATACGGCCCTTAGACCTGTGCAAAAGCTGACCGGACTCTGTGCTGCAGCAATTGTGTCCTGGGCGATGATCAATTTCATCATCATTGGGCCTTCCTTCCTCAAGCAACTTTTCGGGAAAGGGACCGCATGGCGGGCTTTGGAGACGCTTGCCGACTATGGATACTGGGCAATTGTCGTCGGCTTGCCACTCTCGTTCTTCGTTTGTGTCGTGTTCGGTTATCCGGTCTGGCTTCTTGTGGAGTGGCTCGGAATGAGGTCGGTAGTCCACGCCGCGATGTGCGGCACTATTGTTGGGGCCGCGATCATATTCAGCTTCTTCATTTCCGAATTGAACACAATCGACCCTTCAAGTTCATATTATGAGAATGGGCAGGGCCTTGTCGTGAATGGGATTCCCACGGAGCATTGGTGGCGAGCTCGCATCAATTTCATTTTTGCAATGGCGGTTGTCGGCGCGACCAGCGGAATCGTGGCTAGGGTCGCGGCTGGATGTGTTAACTCCAAGTAATACCAGGATCGCAAATCCTATTGGCAAGAGTGTTCCATCGCGAATTTGGGATTCGGTAGTTCTGGCAAAAAGGCAGGATTGTCGCGCTGACTGCATTAGCATAATATGCCAATGATCATCAGCGAGGACCCGCCATGCCCACCCGAAACGTCGTTTTCACCGACCGCCAAGCACGGACACTTGAGTCAATGGTCGCGTCTGGCCGGTATCAGAATGCGAGCGAGATCATTCGCGAAGGGCTTCGGCTGGTCGAGCTACGCGATGCTGAGGACAAGGCGCGCTTGAAGGCCTTGCGCGAAGCCGCCCAGGTTGGTCTCGATGACTTGGCGGCGGAGCGCTTCGAGACGTTTTCGAGCCGGGCTGAGTTGCGGAAACGTTTCAACGAAATTGCTGACGCGGCCATTGCCGAGGGAGCGCGCCGCGCCGGGCGGAAGGGTTGACCGGCAAGACGCCGTGGAATGTCCGGTGGGCAGAAGCTGCGCGGGCCGATTTATCAGACATATTGATCTGGACGTCGGAGAAATTTGGCACGATGCAGGCGAAAGCATATTCGAGCGCGTTATATACCGCGTTCGATGCGCTCGTCGACGGCCCAGCGACAGTTGGCTTAAAGGCGAGGCCGAAAATTGGCGAAGACGTGTACTCGCTTCATGTCGCGCGGCGAGGCACGAAAGGTAGGCACTTTCTCCTCTGTCGCGCCGACCGCTCCACCAATCTACCGACCATGGTCATTTTGCGTGTTTTACATGATGCGATGGACCTGTATCGACATGTTGAATCGTGAATTTGAATGGCGTGGGTGCTGTTGATGCGCGCGATTTCCGCCAATGCTCTCGGCTTGCTTTTTTTCGCCTTCGTGGCGCGATCGTCATTTGCCCTCGAGGACGTTACGCGTGATGTTTCCGCCATCATCGCCCCCGTCGCCGCCGCATACGAGAAAATTGACCGCGAGCTGGCCACCCTGCCGCCGCCCGCATCGGTCTCAGAGGAATTGCTGCGCCTCTGCCGGCTCGATCAGGAACCGCGCGCCGCCTATTTGCAGATCGACTTCACGGCTCTGCCATCCGATCTGTCCAGAGCCGCGTTTGACGCGGCTCAGGCTGTCATCATTCCGCGCGACGCGGCCAATATCACCCGTCTCAAGGAATTGATGCCTGCGGACGGCTGGTTCACCAAGAGCGAGTATGGCCACGAGGCCGCCCAAGCGGCGTGGCTGGTCGTGCAGCACGCGATCAATACCGAACCGGAGTTCATGAAGGACGTGCTCGTGCGCATGGAACGTCTTCTGCCAAGTGGTGACATCAACACCGAAGACTACGCGCTGCTGTTCGATCGCGTCGCCATGCATGAGGGACGTCGCCAACGATACGGCAGCCAATTCATTTGCCGGGATGGCAAGTGGGTGTCGTATCCGATCGAGCGGGAAGGCGACGTTGAGTCGCGCCGCAGAGACATGGTGATCCTGGGCACAGTCGCTGATCAACTCGCCGTCATCTCGGCGCGGGGCTGTGCTGGGAATTTTTCAAAACCACTGCCGGAGTGAGCGCTCAGCCTCACCCCGCCGCGCCGTACTTGGCGATCGCCTGGCGAAGGCCCATGTAGAGTTGCTTGCCGATTTCGCCGCCGTCGCCGCCGATTTTCTCGCGGATCACGGCGCGCAAGGTGTCGACATGCGCCTTGACGATCTCGGCGCCGGCGTCGTCGGTGCGGCACGGCGGCGTGGTCGCCTGGTACAGCGACTTGGCGAAGGCAGTGACCAGCGGAAACCCAAACGTGCCGCCCTGGCCGCGCAGTTCGTGGGCGATGAAATTGACCTTGGCGAAGGCCGCGTCCTGTCCGCCCGCGCCGCCTTTGGCCGCCTCGACTTCCTTGGAAATAGTGTCGAGGTATGACTTGGCCCAGTCCAGAAAGCCCGCGCCTTCACGCTTCAGTTCGCCCTGCGCCGAATCGATGATGTGGTCAGGGATGTGAAATTCGGTCCTCATTGCGCTTGAGCCCAAGGTTTGTTTCAGGCGGTTCGGCAGCTTGAACAACCACACCTCGCTGTCCTTGGTGCCTTGGCTCGCTTTCTCGACACGCGAATCGGTGAAGACGACAGTCGCATGTTTTTCGTCGGGGCGGCGCCTCTCGGTTGGTGGAACGGCGGCATCCTTGGCGGCGATCCGCCGGTCGGGGCCGAAGTAGCTTTGCGTCATAACGAACTGGCGCGGCGCGTCGATGATGCGCTGTACCGCCTTGAACAGTTTCTCGATCGAGAACGGCTTGGCCATGAATAAATTACTACCAAGGTCGCGGGTCTCGACCACATTGGCACGATCGGCGGCGCCCGACAGCACGATGAACGGCAGAAAGCGGTTGGGCGACGCCTTGTCGTTCCGGACCCAGCGCAACAGGTGATTGGCGTTCACCGGCGGTGTCACCAGGTCGGCGATGACGATGTCGCACACCTCGCCGCCGCGGCTGCCGGGCTTGCTCGAGTTGCGCAGAGTTTCGACGGCGTCCTTGACCGACTTGACCGGTACCGTGCGCGGGAAGCCGATGCGTTTGAGGGCCTTCACCAGCACGTCGCCCATATAGTCGTTGTCCTCGACGACCAGGATGACGAAGGGGAATTGCTCGCCGGTGGGATTGACGCCATCGCTCACGGTGCGTTGCGCCTCTCCGCAAATGCATCGGGTTCTGGTATGTAGCGAGATGATTATTGCTTGTTCTCGATGCAGGTCAACGTGGTGATGGGCCGTTTAGGCCGGACTTTTCCGACTGCCCTCCTGTTCGATCTCGGCCGGGTCGTCATCGATATCGACTTCGACCGCGTCTACCGCCATTGGGCGGCGGCGGCCGGATGCGATGCGGCGCCAATCAAGGCGCGAATGGCGTTCGATCATCAGCATGAACGCTTCGAGCGTCGTGAGATCGAGGCGGCAGACTGGTTCCAGCATTTGCGGAGATTGCTCGGCATTGAAATCTCCGATGCCGACTTTCTCGCCGGTTGGAACGACATCTTCGTTGGCGAGGTACCGGGCATCGCCGAATTGCTGTCGGCGGCCGGTCGCCGCCTGCCGCTGTACGCTCTTACCAACACCAACCGCATCCACGTCGCTCACTGGTCTGCTGGTCGCTTCGACAACGTGCTGCGACACTTCCGGCACATCTTCGCGTCGTCAACCATCGGTCTGCGCAAACCCGATCGCGCCGTCTTTGACCACGTTGCGCGCGAGATTGGCGTCTCGCACGAGCGCATTCTGTTCTTCGATGACGTGGCCGAGAACGTCGAGGGCGCCCGCGCGGCGGGGCTTGAAGCGATACAGGTGAGGTCGATCGAGGATGTCAGGCGGGCGCTCACGCCTTTGACTGGCTGAGTCATGCCTCTGCGCCGTCCGCCGCCCCGCAAGCATCGCTCCGATTTCGGCACCATCACGCTGCGTTATCGTGCCCGCACGCGTGTGCTGGTCTACGAGCAGAAGCGCGGCAATCAGACCACTGCGGATGAAAACGGCGTCAGCCTCGACGGCTACATCCACGCCTTGTTTGGCTTAGCGGTGCAGGCGAAAGCGCGGCGCGTGCTCGTCATCGGTTGCGCCGGCGGCACGCTTGGCATCATGCTGGCGCGGACCGGCTGCGCCGTGACGATGGTCGATGTCGATCCGGTGGCGTTTCGTCTGGCGCGACAATACTTCGGGTTGCCCGCAAAGGTCAGAACCCATGTCGGCGACGGCCTCACGTTTATGCAAAGCGCGCGGCGGCGCTTCGACGCCATCGTGGTCGACGCTTTCTTTGGCGAGAATATCCCCGCACATCTGACCGGCGCCGCCCTTGCCGCAGCGGCACGACGATGTCTCGCCCCGCGCGGCGTCATGCTTGTGAACGTCTGCCTTGAGCGAAAGTCTGACCTTCGCGCAGATCGCATCGCGGAAGGATTCATTGAGGCGAGGTGGCGCGTGCGGTTGCTCGACGCCCCGGGCGGCGAACGCAATGCCACCGTGCTGGCGGGCGCGGTCAAACACCTGAAACGGCCTTTCATGACCATGCCGCCGATGTCGGGCGCGAAGGCGATTCGCGACGAGCTCGCCAGTTTGCGGTTTCGCGCCAGGCGTCGATCACGCCGCATTAAAAGCCTGTAGGCCTACAGGCTTGTCACACGGTTGATGCGTCCCGATGCGTAGGGTCGCGACCCGCCTCAAAAGGGTATCCGGCCATGATCCGATATGCTCTGTTTTCGCTCCGCGATATCGCGCTCGGGCTCGCCTTTGTCCTGGCGGTCAATACCTCGGTTTTCGCGAACTACTACATTCCGTCGGAGTCGATGATGCCGACGCTGCTGGTCGGCGATAGTGTGGTGGTAAGCAAGTTTCCCTATGGCTACAGCCGTTACTCCATGCTGGGCGGCCCGCCACTGTTCGATGGCCGGATCTTCGAGCAGCCGGTGACGCGCGGCGATATCGTCGTCTTCAAGCATCCGTGCGACAATTCCACGGACCTGATCAAGCGAATCGTCGGCGTGCCCGGCGACGTGATTGAAACGCGAATGGGGGGGCTGTTGATCAACGGGGCTACGGTTCCGGTCATGCATACCGCTAGTGCCTTGGCATCGGTCGCTCCGATGGGGCACCAGCGCGAGGTTCGGGAATCCATACCGGACGGTCCGAGCTATCTCACGCTTGATCTGATCGACGGCGGCCCCGGCGACAATCGCGGACCGTTCGTGGTCCCAACCGGTCAATATTTTGCCATGGGCGACAACCGCGACAATTCCAGCGACAGCCGATGGCCCAAGGCTAGCGGTGTCGGTTTCGTGCCCGCCGAGAACATTGTCGGACGTGCAGAGTTCATATTGTGGTCATGGTCGGGCCAATCCGACTGGACCGATCCGACAACCTGGCCCGATGCGCTCCGGTTCGGCCGAACCTTCACTTCTTTGCGTTGATATCCGCATCTTGGCCGTGCGCGACGAGACCGAGAAGCACTCGCGCGCATACCGGCGGCGTTGCGAGGTTTGCATTGGGCCTCTCCCGTGTGGCGTCATGGTTTCATGCCGCAGATAATCTGATTGAGGAGATCGAGCATCATGCCGATCTCATCGGCCGTGACGTTCAGCGCCGGCATGAAGCGGAGGCAATTCGGTTTAGGCGCGTTGATCAGCAGGCCGGCGTCACGCGCCGCGGCTACAATCGACGGTCCGATTTCGGCCTTGAGATCGAGGGCCAGCAGCAATCCGCGCCCGCGCACGCTGCCAAAGCCATGCCGCGCCGCTAGCGCCGTCAGACCCTCGGTCAAGGCATCGCCCATGGCTGTCACGTGTTCGAGAAACCCCGGTTTCATGACCTCGCGCAGCATGGCGACGCCCAAGGCGGTCATCAACGGATTGCCGCAAAACGTGCCGCCCTGGTCGCCGTGGACGAAGCAGCTTGCCGCATGGGTCGCCAGCAATGCCCCGAGCGGCACGCCGCCGCCGAGGCCTTTGGCGAGCGTCATGATGTCGGGCGCGATGCCCGCGTGTTCGAAACCGAACATCTTGCCGGTGCGGCCGATGCCGGTCTGGATTTCATCGAGGATGAGCAGCAGGCCGTGCGCGCGGGTGAGCGCCCTGAGCGCCCGCAGGTAATCGTCGGTCATCGAAATGACGCCGGCTTCGCCCTGGATCGGCTCGACCATCACCGCGACCGTATCGGGCCGGATCGCGCGAGAAACCGCGTCGATGTCGTTCGGCGGCACTTTGTCGAAGCCCGTCACTTTGGGTTCGAACAGCGCCTGCCACTGCGGCTTGCCCGAGGCGGCCATGGTGGCGAGGGTGCGGCCATGAAACCCGCCGTCGAGCGTGACGAGGCGGTGCGCGCCGCCCTTGTGCAGCGCGCCCCACTTGCGGGCGAGCTTGATGGCGCCTTCGTTGGCCTCGGCGCCGGAATTGGTGAAGAACACCTGATCGAGAGCGCTGGCGTGGCAAAGCATGTCCGCCAGCTCGATCATCGGCACATTGTAGAAAGCCGGACTGCAGTTGATCAGTTGCGACGCCTGCCGGATGAGCGCGGTGACAAGCGCCGGCGGCGAGTGGCCGAGGGTGTTGACGGCCCAGCCCTGCATGAAGTCGAGATATCGCTTGCCGGTTTGATCCGTCAGCCAACTGCCGCGCCCCTCGACAAAGACGAGATCGGGCCGGGCGGTGATATCCATCAAATGCGCGCAAGGACTCATGGTGGTCTCCTGATGTGAGAAGACCCGCCGGCTCAATGCAAAACCCCCGCCGACGGGCCGTCGGCGGGGGTTTGAATAGGAAGCTCGATGTTCGAGCTAAATGGCGCGCACAGCGCCGGCCCCGCCGATGTGAATACGGCGGCGGCGACGCGAGGTGGCGAAGAGGTGCGCGGCAAGTGTCATGGGCGCGGGGTGTAGGCGCGTGTGGGGGCGAAGTCAACGATTCTCTTTCACCACATCACAGCTCTCATCCCCCAGCCCGCGCGCCATGACGCGGTCATAAAGCCGCCCGGCGCGGTCGATCATCGGGTTGACGTCGGCATCCAGAATTAGTTCCTGTTCGGCGAGCGACAGCGTCGCCGCGGCGTAGGCCTCGAGGTAGGCGTCCTTCGACGCATAGCGCTCGCTCACGGCGCGGCGCGGGTCGGCGGTGGCGATCTTTTCGTCCTCGCTGCGCGGGAAGGGAATGAAACTGCCATCCCAGCGGCCGATGCGGTCGGGTGCTTCGGTCGCGGCATTGTAGAGGTTCCAACCCGTATAGGTGCCGAGCGGCGCGGTAATTTCCGGCATGCGGAGCCCGCCCCGATCGATGCCGTCGGTGTCGGGTTGCGGGATGCGCGTGGCGAAAGACGCTTTGGGTTGCGGCGGCATCAGATCGGCGATGCCTTCGCTCGCGAAACGCGGCCCGAAGTCGAGCCGTGGCGGCACCAGCAAGTGCCCGGGCACGCGCAGCGCCGGAATTTTCGGGAACGACTCGGTGTAGGCGGCGAGTGTACCGAGGGTGCCGTCGGCGAGCTGCGGTACCGCCGATGCCGGCGGTTCGCGGCCCAGCGTCACCCAGGCATCGAGCCGGATCAGCAGGCCGCGCATCATCGGCCGATAGTCGAGCGGATTGCGGCAGGCCGAAAAATCGCCGCGGTCGCCGCCGCGCCCCGGATTGTGCTGGCCGCCGGTCATCAAATAAACCCGCGCACTTGGCGCCGGCGGTAGGTCCGCGCCGGCATCGGCGGTGGTGTGAACCAGCGACGCCGCCCGCGCCCAATACTCGGCCGATGAGTTGACGATGAACAGTTTGGGCGTCGGCTTGCCGGCGTAGCGCGCCAGGAGCGACGTCGTGACTTGCGTCTCGGGATCGGTGCTGTCGGCGGTCGAGAACGGAAAATAATCGGTCGGATAATCCATCTCGACGTCGGGACTGAAGTGCCGGCTCGTCTGGGCGAAACGGAAATTGAAACTGCCTTTGCCGCCGCCGGCGACATTGACGTAGATGCCGTCCATCACCGGCCGGTCACGGCCGTCGAGGGTGAGGCCGAGCTCCAGCATGGCGGCGAGCACGCGGCCCGACTGCGAGTGACCGAAGGCGAGGACGGCGGTGAGCGCGGCGCCCGCCGGCTCCAGCAGCGGGTTCGGCGCTCCGTACCGATCGGCCTTTTCGTACCGAAAGAACGACAGCGCATCGCGGATCGCAGCCAGCCCAAGTCCAACCACGCGAGGCTCGCGGGCGCGATAGACCAGGCGATAGATCGCACCTGCCTCGAAGCCGCCATCGAGCGTGATCCATGCCGGATCGTAAATCAGCGTGCCGTCGATCTTGCGGCCAAATCGCCAGCGTTCGCGCGCAATCGCCGTGCTCGGCGCGTTGGCGGTTTCCCTCACCGTCAAGGTGGCATCCGGCGCCGCCGGGTCGACCGGCGGATAGCCAACGGCAAGCATCCCGACATGCGACGCACTGTCGGTTGGCGCCAGCACCGCGACCTCGCCGGTGACTCTGCCGGTGATGGGTTTGCCGGCGTCCGAGAGTCCCGGCAGGTCGGCGCGGATGCGATCGCCGCCCGGGGCGACGTCCCACGACCAGCCGGTCGAGAGAATGATGTAGCCCTGCTCGAACAGGAACCCGGTTCCGGCGTGTTCCGGCCGCGACGGTGCGTTTGATGGCGCGGCGTTATTGAACGAACCGAGCAGACCAATGTTGCCGCGGTTGTTGACCTCGTACAGCAGCCGGCCGTTGGCACGGGCCGGATCGACCGGTTTCAACAGCAGAAAATCGGCGGCATAGGTGACGCGGCCCTCGGCATCGCGCGGCGCCAGTTTGAGATCGACGATGGCGCCGTTTTCGGGCGCGTTGGGGTTCGCCGCAAACGTCAGGCGCCCTCGGATGCGCTCATAGGCGCCGACTTTGCCGAATGCTCGTCCTTCCAGCAGCGGCACCCGCTCCAAAATCTCGATGCGCGTCACCTCGGCGAGGGCGGGTGCTGCGGCTGCGAACAAGATAGCAAGAAACAGCAAGCTAAGTCTTGGCACCATGCGCGATGTTTCCCAACAAATTGTCGTCCCCGGGCTTGATCCACTTCGGCGCAAGCGGTTTCGAGGACCCGGCGGTACAAGCGCCCTTCTAGCCACCAACCCCGGACCCTCCCGTCAAGCGCGAGGGTGACAGTAAAGAGGTGGCGTCACCATGTGAACACCATTGCGCGCTTCGCACGCCGCTGCCATCTATCCTTTTGCAGCGCCCACGTCACCACAGGCATCGCGTCATGATCGATCTTTATAGCGTCTTCACCGCCAATGGCCAAAAAATCCACGTCATGCTGGAAGAGTGCGGCTTGGCCTATCGGGCGCATGCGGTCAATTTGTATGGCGGCGCTCACAAGACGGCCGAGTTCCGGATGCTAAACCCCTTCGCCCGTGTTCCGGTGCTGGTCGATCACGGTGCCGGCGTTACCGTGGCTGAGACCTCGGCGATCCTCGAATATCTCGCCGACAAGACCGGCCGCTTCATGCCGCAGGGCGCCGGGGGCCGCGCCGAAGCGCAGCAGTGGCTGTCGTTCGTCGCGGCCAACGTCGGGCCGCTGTTTCGCGGGCTGTTCAAGTTCGGCGCCGCTATGCCCGACAACAATCCGGCGGCGGTCAAGTTTTTCATGACCGAGGCCGAAGCCGCGTTCGCGGTGATCGACGGCCATTTGGAAGATCGCGCCTGGCTGGCCGGCGGCGAGTACTCCGTCGCCGACATCGCGTTTTATCCGGTGGCGGCGACCTCGGCGAAGCAATTGCCGCAAGGTGTTGCGCCCTACACCAACTTGCGTCGCTGGATGGACGTCGTTGCCGCGCGTCCCGCGGTCGTGCGCGGCATGGCCGTGCTGGCGCCGGCATGACCGGGTCTTTGGTCTATGTCTCGCACCGCGGCGGCGTCGCGGTGCTGATGGTCGATAACCCGCCGGTCAATGCCTTCACCCACCAGGTTCGCGTCAGCCTGCTGGACGCGATCAACCAAGCGCTGGCGGACCCTGACGTCACTGCGCTGGTGCTGACGGCGGCGGGCAAGACGTTCATGGCCGGCTCCGACATCCGCGAATTCGATTTCGCGATCAAACAACCGCATCTTGATGTGCTCAACGCCACGCTCGAAGGCGCCGCGAAGCCGGCGATTGCCGCCATTCACGGCACCGCCCTCGGCGGCGGTCTTGAGATTGCCCTGGCCTGCCACTATCGCGTCGCCGCATCCGACGCCAAGGTCGGCCTGCCTGAGGTGCATCTTGGCATTATCCCGGGCGCCGGCGGCACGCAGCGGCTGCCGCGTCTGATCGGCATCGAACGCGCCCTGGAGATGATTCAGTCCGGACGTCATGTGTCGGCGAACGAAGCCTTGAAGCTTGGCGTCATCGACGAGATTGCCGCGGGCGACTTGTTGCTTGCCGCCGTGACGGCTGCCGAGAAATGCGTGGCGGCGGCGACGATACGCCGCACACGCGAGCTGACGCCGCCCGGTCAGGTGCCAACCAGTTTCTTCGCCGATCGCCGTGCGGCGATCGCCAAATCGCATCGCGGCTTTCCGGCGCCGCTCGGCGCTATTGATGCGGTCGAGGCGTCGCTGCGGCCGTTCGACGAGGGCAAGGCGATCGAGAACGAGATCTCGTCGCGCCTCAAGGCGACCAACGAGTCGAAGTCGCTGCGGTATCTGTTTTTTGGCGAACGCGAAGTGGCGCGAATCCCCGACGTCCCCAAGGACACGCCGCTCCGCGACATTCGCCGAGTCGGCGTGGTCGGCGCCGGCACTATGGGCCGCGGCATCGCGCTTAGTTTACTCGCCGGCGGATATGCTGTGGTACTGATCGAAACCAGACAGGACGCGCTCGATCGTGGCGTCGCCGCCATCGACCAGGTTCTGGCGCGGGATGTCGAGAAGAGGCGCCTTTCGTCCGAGGCGAAGGCGGCGCGCCTCGCCAAGTTGACGCCCGCGCTCGATCTCAATGCCCTGGCGAATGCCGATCTGGTGGTCGAGGCGGCCTTCGAGGACATGGCCGTGAAGAAGGAGCTGTTCGCCCGGCTCGATCGTACCTGCAGGCCGGGCGCGATCCTTGCGTCGAATACCTCTACGCTCGATCTCAACGTCATCGCCGCGGCGACCCGGCGCCCGGGCGATGTCATCGGCACGCACTTTTTCTCGCCGGCGCACATCATGCGGCTGCTTGAAATCGTGCGTGGCGATGCCACCGCCAAGGACGTGGTCGCGACGCTGATGAATGTTGCGAAGCGCATCAACAAAGTCGGCGTGCTCTCGGGCGTGTGCTTCGGCTTCATCGGCAATCGCATGTTCGAAGGCTACGTCCGGGAGTCGCAGTCCATGCTGCTGGAAGGCGCAACGCCCGCCCAGATCGACAAGGCGCTGACAGAATTTGGCATGGCGATGGGACCCTGCGCGGTGATCGACCTCGCCGGGGTCGATGTCAGTTTTCTGACCCGCGAAGGCAATCGCGCCCATCTGCCGCCGGATCCCGCCTATTGCCTCATGGGCGATAATCTCCATCACCTGGGTCGGTTCGGTCAGAAGACGGGCAGGGGATTCTTTCGCTATGACGGTGGTAAGGCGGCCGAGGACGGCGAGGTCATTGATCTCGCCCGCGCCGAAGCCGCGCGCCTCGGCATTGCCCAACGCAGGATCGACGACGCCGAGATTGTCGCACGCTGCATCACGCCGCTGATCAGCGAGGCGGCCCAGATTCTCGACGAACGCATCGCGCTTCGTGCGGTCGATATCGACGTGGTGTGGTGCACCGGCTACGGCTTTCCGCGATACCGTGGCGGCCCGCTGAAGCATGCCGACACCATTGGGATCGACGCGGTGGTATCAGGTATGGCCGGGCTCGCGGCCAAACTGGGCAACGCGTACGGTTATTGGACGCCGGCTCCGCTGCTTCAGCGTCTCGCCGACACGGGCGGCAGTTTCAGCGCTTACGCACCCGGTACATAAGAGGCCTTGCGTACCCGGTAAACAAGAAGCCTTGTGTACCGGGTGGCCAAGGAAAGCGACTAGCGGATGATCAGGAACAGGCTCTCTTCGCCGCGCTTGACCGAGAGGGCCGCCTGCTTGCTGCCGTCGAGGGCGTCGCGGAAGTCTTTCAGGGTCGAGACCGGCTTGCGATTGACCGCGGCGATCTGATCGTTCTGCCGCAGACCCACCTGCCAGGCCGGGCTGTTGCGTTCGACCTGCGTCACGACGACGCCGTCGTCATCCGAGAACGAGGCGCCCTGCAGCGCCGGGCGGTCCTCGATCTCGGCCACTTCTTCTTCCTTCGGCATCTTGCCGAGCGTGACTTTGACCTCTTTCTCCTTGCCGTCGCGGATGATGACGAGTTTCACGTTGGTGCCAAATTGCGTGAGGCTGACGCGATTGCGGAGGTCGGCCGCGTTCTTGATCGGTTTGCCGTCCAAGGAAATGACCACGTCTTCGGCGAGCAATCCGGCCTCTTCGCCGGGCGTGCCCTTCTGCACGCGGCTGATCAGCGCGCCTTCGGTCTTTTCGATGCCGAGGGTCTTGGCGAGGTCGGGGTTGAGATCGGTGATCTCGACGCCGATCCGGCCGCGACGCACTTCGCCGAACTCGATCAGCTGGTCCTTGACGCTGGTGATCATCGCCGTCGGAATCGCGAAGCCGATGCCGACGTTGCCGCCGCCACGACCGCTGAAGATCGCGGTGTTCATGCCGACCAGCTCGCCCTTCAGGTTCATCAACGCGCCGCCCGAGTTGCCGGGGTTGATCGCGGCGTCGGTCTGGATGAAGTCCTCATAGCCTTCGATGCGGAGGTTGGAACGGCCAAGGGCGCTGACGATGCCCGAGGTGACGGTTTGGGTCAGACCAAACGGCGAACCGATCGCGACCACGAAGTCGCCGACCTTGAGCGAGTCCGAGTTGCCGAACGGCATGGCCTTCAAACCTTCGGCCTCGATCTGCAACAGCGCCACGTCGGTGCCTTCGTCGCTGCCGATCACTTTGGCCTCGAACTCGCGCTCGTCATGCAGGCGCACCGCCACTTCGCTGGCGCCGTCGACGACGTGATGATTGGTGATAACATAGCCCTTCTTGGCATCGATGATCACGCCCGAGCCGCCCGACTGACGCTCGCGCTGGCGCGGCAGGTTGTCGGGCATGTCGAAGAAACGGCGGAACTGAGGGTCGTTGAACAGCGGGTTGTCCTGGATGTCGATCTTGGTCTTGACCTGGATGTTCACGACCGCGGGCGCGGCCTTGTCGATCAGCGGCGCCAGCGTCGCCATGCCGTCGCGGGTCGGCAGCTGACCGATTTGCGCGGATGCGCTGGCGATCGTGGTGGCAGTGGCGATCACCGCAACGGCGGCGACGGTACGGATAGTCTTGAGCGACGGAAGCGACATCGGGGGAGGGGCCTTTTCACAGTGGTGCGACACGCTGCATCGGCGCCGCGTCTGACATCCAATCTGAGCCGCTCCGCCATCGGGCGCAATCCCGGTAACAGGGATTTAATATCACGGACGCGCGAAAAACCGGCGTTTTTGAGGCCTTGGTGAGGCGTGTCCGCGAGGCAGGCGCGTTGCCAAGACGGGTGGCGACCGCCGATGTCGCGCGTTAGTGTTGCTCGTCGTCAAACCCGGGGGGCTTCAATGAAAGCGTTGTTGGCATCGGTGTCGAGCGCGGCCGTGATGGTCGCGACAGCTGCGTCGGCGCATATCGTGCTCGAAAAGTGGGAGGAAAACGCAGGCTATCAGTCGTTCATGACCCTCGTCGTGCCGCATGGCTGCGGCGCATCGCCGACCACCGAAGTGCGCATGAAGGTGCCGGAAGGTGTCAGCGTCATCGTGCCCGAGCCCGAGCAAGGCTGGAAACTTGCGGTGCTGCGCAAGAAGCTCGACAAGCCGATCACCGGCGAAGGCGGCCGGCCGATCAGCGAAGTGGTCGACGAGATCGTCTGGTCCGACGGCAATCTGCCGACCGATCATCTCGGCCGATTCGACTTTCTGGCACTGATGCCGAACACGCCGGGCAAGGTGCTCTACTTCAAGACCATTCAGAAATGCGCCGAAGGCGAAACCCGGTGGATCGACACCGTCCCGGAGAATGAGCCGATCTGGAAAGTGTGGGCCAAAGCCTCGCCGTCGCCGTTCGTGACGATCAAGCAGCCGGCCGCGCCGCAACTCGGCGCCACCATGCAGGAAATCGGCGCCGAGCGGAAAAAGCAGGGTGGCGGTCCGCCGTCGCAGTAACATTGCATGGAGGCGGCCATGTCGAAACCTATCCTCTCCACGCTGTTTGCGTTGTTCTCCTTCTCCGCGCTTGCCGACGTCATTGTCTTTGGCGGCACGCGCGAGACCGGGCTTGAGACCGTCAAAGCCCTTGTCGCGAAGGGAGAGGCCGTCACCGTCATGGTGCGGCCGGTGTCGAACACCGAGGCCCTCAAGGCGCTTGGGCCCAAGGTCACGCTGGTGGTGGGCGATGCGCTCAACGCCGACGAGGTGAAAAAGGCCTTCGCTTCGGGCAAGTTCCGCGCGGCGGTGAGCTCGCTCGGCGGCGCGCGCGGCGAGAAGCGGCCCGATTGGGAAGGCAACCGCAACGTCACCGAGGCGGCCAAGGCCGCCGGCATCAAGCGTCTGGTTCAGGTGTCGGCCATCGGCGTCGGCGATTCCGTCGTCGCCGTGTCCGAAGAGACCATCAAGTTCCTAGGCCCGGTCTATGCCGAGAAGATCAAAGCCGAGGATCACCTCAAGGCGTCAGGCCTGGAATACACCATCATTCGGCCGGGCGGCCTGACCGACGGGCCGCCGACCGGCAACGGCATGC
>VGEM01000033.1 GCA_016869315.1 Alphaproteobacteria bacterium
GTTCGCCTCGCGCATGAAGCAACGACTGCGCGCCGGCGCCAAGCTGATCGTGATCGACCCGCGCCGGATCGATTTGGTGCGTACGCCTCATGTGGCGGCGAGCCACCACTTGCAACTTCAGCCGGGCACCAATGTCGCGGTGATCAACGCTCTCGCCCACGTCATCGTCACCGAGGGCCTGGTGAACGAGTCCTTCGTGCGTGAGCGCTGCGACATGGGCGCGTTCTCGGCCTGGGCCAAGTTCATCGCCGAACCGCGCAACAGCCCCGAAGCCATGGCGCCGATCACCGGCGTGCCGGCCGAGGACCTTCGCGCGGCCGCGCGTTTGTACGCGAAGGGCGGCAACGCCGCGATCTACTACGGCCTGGGCGTCACCGAGCACAGCCAGGGCACCACCATGGTGATGGGCATGGCCAACCTCGCCATGGCGACCGGCAACCTGGGTCGGCCGGGCGTCGGCGTGAATCCGTTGCGCGGCCAGAATAACGTGCAGGGCGCCTGCGACATGGGCTCGTTCCCGCACGAGTTTTCGGGCTATCGGCACGTCTCGGACGCGCCGACGCGGGCGCTGTTCGAAAGCGCCTGGGGCGTGAAGCTCGAGGCCGAGCCGGGGCTTCGCATCCCGAACATGTTCGACGCGGCCTTGGACGGCAGCTTTAAGGGCATGTTCATTCAGGGCGAAGATTTCGTGCAGTCCGATCCCAACACCCAACACGTCGCGGCGGCGCTCGCGGCCATGGAATGCGTGGTGGTGCACGATCTGTTCCTCAACGAGACCGCCAACTACGCCCATGTCTTTTTGCCGGGCGCATCGTTCCTGGAGAAAGACGGCACCTTCACCAATGCCGAGCGGCGCATCGGCCGCATCCGGCGCGTGATGCCGCCCAAGGCAGGGCTCGCCGAATGGGAAGCGGTGATGCGTGTTTCGACCGCGCTCGGCTACCCCATGCACTACAACCATCCATCCGAGATCATGGACGAGATTGCGCGCACCACGCCCACCTTCACTGGTGTGACATACGAGAAACTGGACAGGCTTGGTTCAATTCAATGGCCGTGCAACGACAAGGCGCCAACCGGCACACCGGTGATGCACATCGGCGGTTTTGTGCGCGGCCTCGGCAATTTCATCGTCACCGAGTACGTGCCGACCGACGAGCGCGCGTCGAACCGTTATCCGCTGCTGCTGACCACCGGGCGCATCTTGACTCAATATAATGTCGGCACTCAGACGCGTCGGACCGCGAACACCCGCTGGCACGGCGAGGACGTGCTGGAAATTCATCCCCACGACGCCGAGCAGCGCGGCATTCGTGATGGCGATTGGGTCAAGCTGGCAAGCCGCGCCGGCGCCACGTCATTGCGGGCCGATGTCACCGACCGTGTCGCGCCGGGCGTTGTCTACACCACGTTCCACCACCCCGGCACGCAGGCCAACGTCGTCACCACCGAAAACTCCGATTGGGCCACCAATTGCCCCGAGTACAAGGTCACGGCCGTGCAGGTCTCGCCGACCAACGGCCCGAGTGAATGGCAGGAGCATTACGCGGAGCTGGCCCGCGCGCACAGCCGCGTCGCCACGGAATGACGGCGCCCAGCGTCACCGTCAGGCGTGATGCCATTGTTGCCAGCACCGTGTCGTCGGGCACGCGCACGGTTGCCGAAGAAACGGCGATTGCCCTGACCTACAATCATGCGACCTACGCGGTGATGATGGCAACGCCGCAGGACCTGGAAGATTTCGGTCTTGGGTTCAGTTTGAACGAAGGCGTGATCACATCGCCGGCCGAGATCCTGTCGACCGAAATCGTGCCCAGCGACCTCGGCGTCGAAGTTCGCATGCAGCTCATGGACGCCGCCGCCGCGCGAACGGTCGATCGGCGGCGGCGTCTGGCAGGCCCCGTCGGCTGCGGTTTGTGCGGTGTCGAGAGCCTGAAGGAGGCACTGCGGCCGCTGCCTCGGGTCACAAGCTCGCGCGGGCTCAAGCCTTCCGACGTGACTGCGGCGGTTGCGGCCATGTCGAGCGCGCAGTCGCTCAATCACGCCACCAGCGCGGTTCACGCCGCGGCTTTCTGGTGTTCGGGCAAATCGTTGCTTGCGCTTCGCGAAGATGTCGGCCGTCACAATGCGCTCGATAAATTGGCCGGCGCTCTGGCACGAAGCGGTCAATCGGCCACCGATGGTGCGCTGGTGATTTCCAGCCGTGTATCGGTCGAGATGGTTCAAAAAGCAGTGCTGATGGGAGCCCCCGTCCTGATCGCCCTGTCGGCGCCGACGGCGTTGGCGGTACGAACCGCCGAATCGGCGGGATTGACGTTGGTGGCAGTGGCGCGCCCGGACGGCTTCGAGGTTTTTGCCGGTGGACAGCGACTCGAAGGATTCGGCTGATTACGTCTTCGCACGATAGACATGATTCATAGAAATTTTTTTCGCGCGCCGGCTCTGGTGCGCGCCATCATGCCGAGCCCTTCTCCGCACCAGCGCTTCAGCACCATCGCGGTGATTGCGATCATTGTCGCAAGCCGGTGCACCAGAAGCGTTCCTTGGCTTGCCTGCGCCACCGGCATCTACCACGATGCGGGCTAGATACTCTGAAACCACGGCGTTCACAGATTGATGATGTGATCGATGCAATCCGAGAAATTGATCACCATGGCCAACCAGATCGCGAAATTCTTTGCCCACCAGGGCGGAGATGTGGCAACGGCCGCGGTCGCCGATCATCTGGCGAAGTTCTGGGATCCGCGCATGCGCGCTCAGATCATCGCTCTGGTTCACGACGGCCAGGCGGCCGGGCTCGACCCTCTTGCCGCCGCCGCCGTGAAAAGTCTGAAGCCGGCTTGATCAGACCTTATAACCGATCACGTTTTTGGTCGTGTCGGTGCGGCCCTTGGGACCGTTCTCGTCGACCTTGAAGCCTGCGTCGCGCATGCCCTTGGCGTGGTCGTAGCCGTAGTACTCCATCCACCAGACTTCGTGGTTCCAGCGATAGTTCCGCCAGGCGTTGTAGTGCGCGAGCGCGGTGCCGCGCGGCTGGTCGCCCGAATAGCTGTCGAGCGGATAATAGACGCCGCCCGGCCGAAGGATGCGATGGGCTTCCTTGGCGATCTCGTCGATCTTGGTGGCCGGCACTTCGTGGATGAGCAGATTGCTCGTCACGATGTCGAAGTGATTGTCGGGGAACTGGGTCATTTCGGAGAGCTGCTGGACATAGTGAATCTCCTTGCCCAGCTTGACCGAGTTCATGTGGGCGAAACGCAGCATCGGGCCGCCGACGTCGTCGGCCCACACTTCTGCCTCGGGAAACTTGTCCTTGAGCGCGTGCGCGAATTGGCCGCAACTGGTGCCCTGGTCGAGGATGCGCTTGACCTTGCCGTCGGCGGGCCGCGGCACGCCGCGGACCCACGCACGCTGCAGCTGGTCCTGGCCGTTGCCGCCCATCAGCACGGTGGCGGTGCCGTAGAAATAGATGTGACCGGCGAAACGATCGCCGACATAGCCGCCGGGCTGAATGTGGATTTCGTAACAGGCGTAGTCGGGGATATCCAAGTCGGCGTTGAGCTGTAGCGTGCCGGGGCCCAGCTTTTCGGCAGCCGCCATTTCCTCAAGCAGAACCTCGGCGTTGCGGTCGCACTCTTGCTTGACCAGTTTCCAGAACTGTTCCTGCGAGCGTTCGATGTTGTGGACCATCATCGATACCGTCTGATCCTCGGTCAGGATACGGACGAGATCGTTGATGTTGCCGTCCTTGTTCATGTTGACGCCGGCGCGCTTCAGCACGTCGAGCGAACGGGCGTGCGCCTGCTTGGCCAGCGACCGGCCCATCCAGGCGCGATAGCCGGTGATGAAGTCGAGTTCGCTCTCGACGTTGAGCGAGGGCAAGCGCTCGAACACCCCGATCGTGCCCCGCGGCTGCCAGTCGAAGGGGGCCTCCTTGCCCATGGCCTTCGACAGCGTGGCGGCGGTCGATGCGGTCGCCATGGTGCCCGCGAACAGATTGCGACGATTGATCATGTGAAAGCCTCCTCGGTCAGATTTTGTAACCAATGATATTGCGCGTGGTATCGCTGCGCCCCTTGGATCCGTTCTCGTCGACCTTGAAGCCGGCGTCGCCAGTTATGGTGCGACGGTCGAGCATCAGTTGCCCTTGGCCTTGGGATCTTCGTACTTCATCTCGGCGGTGATCGGGATATCGGCGGGACGCGCCAGCGCGTCATAGATGTTGCCGATGAACCGATCGCGTTCGGATTCCCAGGTTTTATTCTGCGCGTCAGACGGTACATATTTCTCGATCATTTCCGTCGTGACGCCGCCCTTCTCCGTCATCAACGCTTCCATCACCAGCATGCGCCGGCGGTAAGCCCACATCTCGGCGCCCATGTTGATCAGCGCCGTGACGATATTGTCGGTCATCATGTCTTTGAGCAGCACACCCTTGTCGGTATCCGACTTGAAATAATCGACCGTCCAGGTGCCGGACTGGGCATTGGATTTGGGCATGGTGAGCCTCCACGAATAGATGGGGATTTTAGGCCGAAACCCCGCATCCGGATAGGCAGAGCTGTGCCCTGAAATTCAATTGGATGCATCGGCAAGCACGCGCTTGAGGCGCGGACGGGCAAAATCAACGAACGCCCGAACCTTTGCCGATAGCAGCCGGCCAGCCGGATAGACGAGATGAACCGGCACGGGAGGCGGCGAAAGAGACTTCAAGACGACAACCAGCCGGCCGTCGGCGACTTGCCGCTTGACCATGTAAGACAGAGCGGGCGCTACGCCGTTGCCGTCCATGGCTGCCGCGAGTGCGGCGCCGGCATCATTGACCGTGAGCCGGGGGCGAACGCTCACCAAGACCGGCTTTCCGTCCTTGAAGACGCGGATGTCGGTCCCCGGCATCAGGCCAGTGAACGCAATGATGGCATGATTCTTCAAGTCCTCGGCGCTGCGAGGCGCGCCATGGCGGTCCAGATACTCGGGGCTCGCCAACAGCAGGCGCCGCACGGCGCCGACCTTGATGGCCACCAGGCTTGAGTCGGGTAGCTCACCGAGACGGATACCGACATCGATTCCCTCTTCGATCAGATTGACGACGCGGTCGACCAGCACCAGCGACACCGCAATCTTGGGCTGGCCGTTGAGAAAGTCCGCCACAAGTTGGGTGAGGATGTCCCGTCCGAATGTGACCGATCCGGTGATGGTGAGATGTCCGTGCGGTGTCGCGGTGATTCCAACCGCTTCGCACTCGGCGGATTCAAGCTCGGTCAGCAATCGCCGGCTGCTTTCGACCAATCGGGCGCCGGCGTCTGTGAGGCGCACGCGGCGCGTCGTGCGGTGGAACATCTGGGCGCCGAGACGGTCTTCCAGCGCCGCGACTGTTCGCGTCACTGCCGGCGGCGACATCCCAAGGCGCTTGCCGGCGCGCGTAAAGGCGCCGGTGTCGGCAATGGCGACCAAGGTTTCAAGCTCACGGATGCGGCTCATCGATTATTCCTATCATTGGAATAATCTGTTCCGCAAATGACATATTATTCCGGACGCGCCGGCGGGGTACTGACATCGGGTCGCGGGCGTTGTGCCCCGAACAACAACCCAAACCAGGAGAACCCCCATGTCCCGTGTCACCGTCATCGATCCCGTCACCGCCACCGGCGAAGCCAAGGAACTGCTCGACGCCGTGCGCAGTTCGCTCGGAATCGTCCCCAACTTCATCCGCGTTCTTGCCAATTCACCGGCAGCGCTGCGCGGATTTCTCGGCCTGCACCAGATTGCGGGTTCCGGTCGCTGGATGCCAAGACCCGCGAGCGCATTGCGCTCGCCGTCGCCGAGCAGAATGCGTGTCAGTATTGCGTGTCGGCGCATACGGCCATCGGCCGCAAGTCGGGCCTCGACAACAACGAAATCATGGAAAACCGCCTCGGGCGGTCCGGCGATGCGAAGGCCGGCGCCGCGCTCGCCTTCGCGCGCGCCTTGGTTGACGATCTGGGCGGCGTGACGCCCGCGCAAGTCGACGCCGTGCGGCGTGCCGGTCACTCCGACGCCGAAATCGTCGAGATCATCACCCATGTCGCGTTGAACATTCTGACCAACATGATTGGCAAAGCGACAGGCATCGACATCGACTTCCCGCGCGTCGAACTGCGGCAAGCCGCGTGACGCCACTTCGGCCGCCGCGTCAACAGCGCGGCGGCCACTGATGCGGAGCACACATCATGACCCGACAATTCTCTGAGATCGCATTTACCGAAACCGTGAAACGGCTCCAAACTGAAGCCGGCAGTCGCGACAGTTATGCGCGGATGACCGAGAACAGCGGCGATAACAATGACCTGACCGATCGCGAGGCCGCCTTCATCGGCGCCCGCGATAGTTTTTATATGGCCACGATCGGCGAGACCGGCTGGCCTTATGTTCAGCATCGCGGCGGCCCGATCGGATTCGTCAGGATTCTCGACGAACGGACCCTCGGGTTCGCCGATTTTCGCTGCAATCGTCAATATGTCAGCGTCGGCAATCTCTCGACCGACAACCGCGTTTCGCTGTTCTTCATGGATTATCCGAACCGGCGGCGTCTCAAGATTTTCGGACGGGTGTCGATCGTTGGGGTCGATGACGACGAGACCATGAAAAAATTGTCGCTTGGCCCGTATCGCGCCCGCGCGGAACGAGCCATTCTCGTGAATGTCGAGGGCTTCGATTGGAACTGCCCTCAGCACATTACGCCGCGGTTCACGGAGGCCGAGATGGCCGATCAAGTGGCCCCGCTGAACGCGCGGATTGCAGAGCTCGAGGCCGAATTGACGCGGATACGAACATCAACCTGACACTCGGAGCGATCACGTGATCAAGCTGTATGACTCGGCATTATCCGGAAATTGCCACAAGGTCCGCATGATGCTCGGATTTCTCGGGCAGCCCTGCGACAAGATCGCCATGAATTGGGCGAAAGGCGATCAACGGCTCGATTGGTTTCGCGCCGTCAATCCACGCTGCCAGTTGCCGGCGATTGATGACGATGGAACCGTTGTCTGGGACAGCCAGGCGATCCTGGTTTATCTCGCGCGCAAGCACCTGAGTGAACAGTGGCTACCGCTCGATGCGCGGGCCCTGACGCAGGTCGTGCAGTGGCTGATGCTGGCCAACGAGGAGATCGCGGCACTGGCTTGGGCGCGCGTCACCGTGCTGATGAAACAGCCGCGCGATCGTCTCGCCGAATTGCAGCAGAAGGGCATCGCCGGTTTGGCCGTTCTGGAAGGCCGACTTCGCGAACACGAGTGGGTCGCCGCCGCGCACCCGACCGTCGGCGATATCGCCTGCTTTCCCTACGTCGGGCTCGCGCCGCAAGGTGAAGTCAGCCTTGATCCGTTTCCCGCGGTGCGCGGATGGATTGCGCTAATCAAATCGCTGCCAGGGTATGTCTCAATGCCGGGCCTCGAATGAGCGCTCGCGTTATGGCATCGCCCTGCTACGGCATCGCTCTTGAGTAACTCGACGCCTTGGCCGGGTCGCCTTTCGCATATTTGGCGTAAGCCGGATAAGGATAGAGCGGCCGGACGCGGTCGTAATCGGCTTCATTCATCGGAAAGCGGTCGTACTTGGAATAACTTCCGCCGTAATCCGTGATGTCACGCGCTACGCTCGGGTAGGGCTTGTTAGGGTGATACACCAACAACGCCTCCGGCGCCTCGCCCTTCTCGATCCAGTTTTCGAGCGCCGTGATCCAGTCGATGGCGCCGCCCCCGTCGCCGCCACGGCAGTGGTTCATGGCGGGCGGCGCGAACAGCCGGAAGAACGGATCGGTCTCCTTGCGGCCGCCCATGGTTTTCACGACACGTTCGTAATAATCGATCGATGCCTCATAGGGGATGCTGCTGTCGTTGGCGCCGTGAAACAGAATCAACCTGCCGCCGGCTTTCTTGAACGCCGTGAGATCGGGGTTGAGCGGGCTCTGTAAGACCGAATTCATGGCAAGACGTGCAGGGTCGCGATCGTAATCGAAGTCGTAAACCGTCCAATCCAACGGCGCCGACGGCGCGAAGCCGAGATGCGCCGTGATCGACGTGCCTTGGTTTGGCCGCGGCCTCAGCCACACTGCCCATTGATCCTCGGAGCCGCGCGGCATGCCCCAATAGAGCTGCTCGCCCTTTGAATTGCGTGCGCCGTCGTAAATCTTGCGCACCACGTCGGCTTGCGCGGCGGTCAGACACGCGCCGCTTTGTCCGCTTTTGCAGATGATTTCCTTCGGATCCCAGGCGCAGGCGAGCGGATTTTGCAGGATACCGTCGGCCAGTCCATCCTTGGCATCGCAGGCTGCGAGAACGGCTTGATGCACGATCGGCAAGTGTTCGGGCGTCAGGATCGGTTGGAAATCCGGGGCTGTGTTCGACTTGACCGCCCAATCGAGGAAGTAGGGCGAATCGCCCAGCTGGTTGAACACCGGCGCGCCGGCGACGATGCCCTCGAAGTCGGTCGGGAAGCGCTGCGCCAAAATCATGCCCTGGCGGCCGCCGGTGGAGCAGCCGAGGTAATAGTTCCGTGTGGCAGGCCTGCCGTAGAACGTGGCGATGACTTCCTTGGCAACAACAGCCGTGAGATGCGTGGCGCGATAGGCGAAGTCGATCTGTCCCTGCACATTGTTATAGGCCCATGCCCAGCCGACGCCTTTGTGACCCATGTCGGTCGTGACCACGGCGTAGTTGCGCACCAGGGCCGGGTCGATGCGATCCTCGAGATAGTTGCCGCAGGGCCCGCCGCAGCCGCCCATCATGAACTTGCCGTTCCAGGATGTTGTCGGCATGCGCACCAGAAAGCCGACCGTCGGCGTGATGTAACCCTCGACCCGGCAGATTTCCGGCAGATCGTCGTCGGCCACCGTGCCGCGTCCGCCGACCGCGACAATCCGCGCCGAGTTGATCGTTGTCACCGCGTCGGGCAACGCCGCGAACTTGGCAGCGTTCTCGGGCGAGGTCAGCGCGCGGCAGGCGGCTTCGGGCGAAGGCGTTTGGCCGGATGCCGCCGGAATTCCGAAGATTACGCCGATCAGAAGTCCGAGCAGCACGCGCATGTCGTCACCCTTTCTTCTTTGCGACATAAGCGTTGATCCGATCCTCCAGCGTGCTAAGCGGCACCGCGCCGTCGGCCAGCACCGCATCGTGGAAGTCGCGGATATCGTACTTGTCGCCAAGGGCTGTTTCCGCCTTGCAGCGCAGTTCCAGAATCTTGAGCTGGCCCATCATGTAGCTGGTGGCCTGGCCGGGATTGGTGAGGTAACGGTCGATCTCGCGCGCCGCGTCGAGATCGGACAGCAAGCTGTTTTCCTTGAGGTACTGCAGCGCCTTGTCGCGGCTCCAGCGCTTGGCATGCATGCCGGTGTCGACCACCAGCCGCGCGGCACGCCACAGCTCCGACGCCAACCGGGCGAGATCGTTGTACGGGTCCTGGTAGAATCCCATCTCCTTGCTCAGGCCCTCGGTATAGAGCGCCCAGCCCTCGATGTACGCGCCAGGACCGCCATAGCGTCGGAATTTGGGAAGGCCCTCGAGTTCCTGAGCGATACTGATCTGGAAGTGATGGCCGGGCGCGCCCTCGTGATAACTCACATCTTCGACGTGCGGCTTCAGGGTCTGCGACAGATCGGCCAGATTGAAATAAACCAACCCTGGCCGCGATCCGTCGGGCGCGGGCCGGTTGTAGAAGGCGATGCTGGCGGTGGCTTCGCGCCATTTCTCGACCGCGCGCACTTCAAGCGCCGCCTTGGGCAGGCGATGGAAGTAGGCCGGCGCCTTGGCCAAGACCTGAGCGATGTAGGCGCGCGCGTCGGTTAGATACTGCTCGCGACCGGCGTCGGTGTTGGGATAGTGAAATCGGGGGTCGGTGCGGACGAAATTGAGGAAGCTTTCAAGCTTGCCCGCATAGCCGACTCTGGCCTTGATCTGCTCCATCTCGGCGCGGATCCGAGCGGCTTCCGTTAAGCCGATCTGATGAATCTCGTCAGCGGTCTTATCGGTGGTTGTCCAGTTCCTGAGCTGATTGGCGTAGTAGGCGGCTCCGCCCTGCAACCGCCAGACGCCGTCGTCACGGCCAGCGCGATCGGTCACGCTCTCGAGCGTCGCGATCGCTTTTTCATAGCCGCGCTTGAAGGGACCGGTCAGCGCCATTCTGGCTTGATCGATCAGCCGCGCCTTGGTGGCCGCATCGGTGTTCAACTTCTCGACCTTCGACTTGAAGTCCGTCCACACCGGCGTGTCGGCGCCCATGGTGAACGGGGCGCCGGCCAATACTTTGCGGGCGTCGGCGATCGAAGGCGCAAACACCAGCCTGGGAAGGGTAAGCCCCTTGTCGGTGCGTGCGACAAGATCGGCCGACACCTCCGACAACACCCGCTCGACCTCCTTGAGGCGGGCGATGTAGGCCTCGGCATCGGTGACGGCGTCGATCCGATGGTTGTTGATCATGAACGTCGGCAGAGCCCCGGTCGGGGTGCCATTGGCGCGGTAAATGAACCCGTGGTCGCGCCAACCTTGGTTGGCGATCAACTGGCTTGCTTGTTGCTCGAACACCGCTGCGGAAAGGGCCGCCTGTTCGCCGAGGCGCGCCGGGTCAAAGTCGCGTTTCAACGCGACCAATTGCGACTTCAGAAGCGCCACCGCTTTCTCGTCGCCAGCACCTGTGTAGTCGTCGAGCTTGTTGTACTCAGTCTTGAGCCCGAGGCCGGTCATGAATTCGGGGCTGAGGGCAGCGCTGTCATCAAACGCTTTGTCGAGAAATGCGTTGAGGCGGGCATCATCGGCGCCCTGCTGCGCAAAGGCCGCGGTCGCGATCAGGACGGCGGTTGCCGCCAGACCAAAGAATGTCCCGCGCTTGATGATCATGCCGCCCTCCGTGACGCGCTCAGCTCTCGAATTCGACCAGCTCGTAACGTCCGAAGCCGGTCTTGTTTCGGAGGTACCCGCGGACTTCAGCGCGCACGAACGTATAATCCGGGTGCGTCAACCAGATGTCCTCGGTGAGCGGCTTCCCGCTCGGGTGCAAAGGACGGGTGGGATCGGGCAGCACCCGGTAATGGTGCGCATCGAACGTGCCGGCGCCGGTCGTGGCCTTCTCGGGCCCGAGGTACTCGATCGTCAGGGCCCGGTGATGGCTGATCAACGGGCCGCTGCCGCCGTCGAGCAACGGCGACGTCGACAGGCCGCGGCTGTAGGTTTGCACTTTCTCCGGCTTGGCGTGATCGAAACCCGGCATGACCAATGCGTCACAGGCCAGAGGGTGCGAGCCCAACGTGCGGGGCGGGGTTTCAAGCTCGATCCGCTGCGACACCCGGCCGAACGTGGTGTTGAACACTTCGCACTCGGCCACCAGACCGTTGATGCGGATCCAGCCGGCGCCGAGGAACTTGCCGCCGACGTGCAGACGATTGAAACAATCGATCGGGGTGAAATCGCTTTTCATGGTGTAGGTGACATCGCGCTCGACGCGAGCGTCGTCGATCTCGCAAAACGCACGCATCGTGATCTCGCCGTCCTCACGGAAGGAAAAACTGAACCACTCGCGGCCGCGCTCGTTGCCGTCGTCGCCGATGTACATGATCTTGCCGCGTTTGTTGCGCACGTAGGGCGACTTCTTGCCGGGACCGAGGTTGTTCTCGGACATCGGAATGGGCTGCTTGTCTTGCGCCACCGCGACCGATCCACCGCCGCCGCCGCTTGCGGCAGCCGCAGTTGCCGCCGTTGCCATGAACAACGAACGACGATCGAGACTGAACATCGGAAACCCTCCCCGGTTTGAACCCGCCGCCACGGTGCTCTCGTGCCGGCACGATTGCAAGGCGACGGTCGTTCTTACCCGGCGCCAAGTATGGTATGCAGCCGAACCCACGGAATCGAGCGGGGGGACGATGCAGATTCACGTCTTGACGGTCTTGGAATGGGACGCGCGTCAGCGCGATCTTGCCGGATTCATGGCCCAAATTTCGAATAATGACGTGGTCATTGTTCGAAATTATTTGGGCGATGCCGACGTCGATGCATTCAAGAATTTCTGTCTCGCGTTTCGCGCCTCCGAAGCTACGTCGTGGCACCCCTGTCTCGAGGGGTGCCCAGACTATCATCGGATTCACAACAATTATCCCGGCGCCTACGTCCCGGCGATACAGCACAGCTTTTTTTTTCATCCTTGGAATCGAAGCTTCGTCGCGGTGTCCAAGTTTGGCGCATTCGATCGCCTGTTCGACCTGAAAATGAATCTGAGCGGCGAAAACCTTGGCGACGTGCTTGCCAACACGCCCTCCCAAGGCGTGATTGCGCGCATCGTCTCGCACCGATATCCGCGCGGCGGTGGCGGGCAGGCCGAGCACATAGATCCGGTCTCTCCGTTCGCCAAGATCCAGACCCTGATCCAGGCTTCGAGCCCGGGAATCGACTATAATGAGGGCGGGCTATATTTGATTCACCCGACGACTGGAAGAGTTGCGATCGACGGATACACGCGCAAAGGCGATTTGATCCTAATGTCACCGGGCGTGCGGCACGGTGTCGCGCCGATCGATCCCGATCAGACCCTCGATTGGACCGGGACTGACGGTCGATGGATCATTATGCCGATCATTATTCATTCTGATCACGTCAGCGATGCCGGAATCCGCCCGCGCGCGATGGACCGGCTGTGAAGACGCTGGTTCTGCCCGACGATCACGATCTTTGCATCCGCGCGTTTCTCGCCGAAATTACGGCGCTGCGGAATCGTGTGCCGCCCCGCGGCGTACTCCATGTGGGCGCCCATATGGGCGAAGAAGTGCCGGCTTATCGTGATCATCGCTACGGGCCAATTTGGTTAGTCGAAGCAAATCCGGAGGTCATTCCGAAGTTGGCGGCGAAGTTCGAGGGCGCCAACGACGTTCGCGTCATCGACGGTGCGATTGGCGCGCATGAAGGATCGGTCGAGTTCATTGTCCACCGCACCAAGAAGGGTGGAGTCGAGTCATCCGGCGTTCTGCCTCTTGCGCGGCTTGGCGAGATCGTCCCCGTGTTTGACTCCGAGGTTCGCTACGATGTCGCCATGACCACGATCGACACACTGGTCGCGCGCGAGAGCATCGAAAGCGCGTTTGATCTCTTGGTGCTCGATATCCAGGGGGCGGAGAAACAGGCCCTCGATGGCGCGTCGCGCACGCTCGCCGGCGTTCGATTCGTGATTTGCGAAGTCAATCTCATCGCCAATTACCGCGCATGCGCGCTCGAGCATGACATCGACGCCGTTTTCACCGCGCACGGTTTCGCCAAGCAACTCGCGATCTATCACGAACTTTATGACGCCCGCGGTCGCTTCCCCGCTTGGGGTGAATGCCTCTGGATGAACACCAAAAACCTTAAATAGGGTACGACCCTATTTTCTCGGATATTTATTGTGTTTTGTTATTGGGTTATGTTTTGGCGAGGAGGGTGCCGTCATGACCAGCCGCATATTCCGCAGTTTATCGGTGCCCGAGCTTCAACGGCGCCATGGATTGGGCGGACCGCTGCCGCGGGTTCTTGGGTTATGGCAACTCACCGCCATCGGCATCGGCGGGCTGATCGGCGTTGGCGTGTTCGTCCTGACCGGTGTCGTCGCCGCGACTCAGGCGGGGCCCGCGGTTGTGCTGTCGTTTCTGTTGGCCGGTGTCGCGAGCGGCGCGGCGGCGCTGTGCTACGCCGAGTTCAGCGGCATGATCCCGGTCGCGGGCAGCGCTTATACCTATAGCTACGCGGTCCTGGGCGAGTTTCCGGCCTGGATCGTCGGCTGGGACTTGTTGTTGGAATATGCCCTTGTCGTCGCCGTCGTCGCCATCGGCTGGTCCGGCTACGTGCAGTCGCTGCTGGAAGCGGCCGGCATCATGCTGCCGGCGTGGGCCAAGGCCGTTCGACCGGGCCACGTCGGCGAAAGCGTCGACATCATCGCCGCCGGCATTTCGCTGGCGGTCGCCGGCCTGCTCACCATCAAGACCGCCGTCGGCGCCCGCTTCAACAGCTCGATCGTAATTGTCAAACTGATCGCGGTCGCCCTGGTGATCGCGGTCGGCGCATTTTTCATCGACCCCGCCAACTGGCGCCCGTTCATGCCCTTCGGCGTCAGCGGCGTGATCGCCGGCGCGGCCGTGGTATTCTTCGCGGTGTTCGGCTTCGACACGCTCACCACCGCCGCCGAGGAAGCGAAGGATCCGCAACGCGACGTGCCGCGCGCCGTGATGATGTCCCTCGGGGTCGCCCTCGCGCTGTACTGCGGAATGGCCATCGTCTTGACCGGCATGGTGCCGTCGTCCGAACTCAACACGCCCGCGCCGGTCGCCTACGCGTTCACCAAGGTCGGCCAGCCGGTGATGATGGTCGCGATCTCGATCGCCGCCATCGCCGGAATCACCAGCGTGCTGTTCGCCTTCATGCTCGCCGCGGCACGAATCTGGTTCGCGCTCGCCCGCGACGGCTTGTTGCCGGCGTGGTTCGCCGGACTGCATCCGAAATTCGCAACGCCCCACCGCACGACGCTCCTGCTCGGCGTCGGTTCGGCCGTCGCCGCCGGACTGTTCCCGATTGGCGAGATCGCAGAACTGGTCAACATCGGCACCGTCACCGCGTTCATGGTGGTGTGCGTGGCGATCCCGATCCTCCGCGCTCGCGCGCCGCAACTGCCGCGCACGTTCCGCGTCCCGATGGCGCCGCTTGTTGCCATCATCGGCGTTGGCAGTTCCTTGTTGTTGATCGCCAATCTGCCCATGGTGACGTGGATGCGCTTCTTGGCCTGGATGGCCATCGGCGTGTTGATCTATTTCGCCTACGGCCTGCGGCACAGCCGCGCCGGCTAAATGGCCGATTGATTGGCGCATGAGCGCGCTCGCAGCGTGGATGTTGCTGGGCGTTTTGCTCTCTGATCAAGGCATTGGCCGGCGAAGAATGCGCCTTGTTGCCGTGTGCGCCGAAACTCATAATGCGCCGGGGACATTGGTTCGCGTGTGACAACCGGGGAGGCCAGCATGGAGACAGCGGAAAAGGGCGCGATCATCAAGCCCAAGACTGCGGGCAATCGACAAACCTACACCAACGACTACGTTCGCATGGACACCGACCGGGCAGTGTTCATGGGCGACGCCAAGATGGAGGCTTTGTTCTCCGCCATGGTCGCCCTGAGCGCCGAAGTCTGGACCGGCCGGCGGCGCCAGAAGGTTTTGGAAAGTGTCCTCGCCAAGCGCGGCGGCATCGCCCCGGGTGAACTCGAGCAGTACATGCCAACAGCCGAAGAGAACGCCGCCTGGAAAGCCGAGCGCGACCAGTTCGTCCAGGTCATGTTCGATCAGTTCCTGCGGCCGGGTGACATTCCGTTCGCTGAATCGCATCACGTCGATCCGGAGACGGATCCGGCGCGGTGGAAGAAATAGATCTCAAGGGAGGAACCGATGACCAAATCTCCGATGCTCCAAATCGATCGGCGGTCGCTCTTCGCTGCGGCCGCGGCTTCGACGGCGGTCGCCGCCGCCAACGGTGCGCTCGCCACCCCCGACGGCACGGTCTACGAGCCACGCGGTTGGGTCGGCCGACATAAACGGCTGCCGATCCTCGATCTCGAAAGCCAGCAGGATTACCTGGAAGGCTTCCGCATTTGGGTCAACACCGACGTCAACCAGGCCGCCAACGACCGCATCGACCGCATTCTCGCGGCGCGCGGCATCGACCCCAAGGCCGATCTGCCGCTAGAGCAGGTTTTGGCGAACCTCAAAGACGATCCGATCGTGACGTTGATGCCTGCGGCATGGTTGCGCGTCCAGCAACTGATGTGGCGCACGCTCGACGATCATTTCCACGCGCATCAGGATCAATACCTGACCGAAATGGAAGCCGCCGATAAGGTGGGACCGGGTTCGCTGGAGTTGAATCCGAAAATGTACGTGCCCGAGTACACGGCGCGCGAGATTCACATGCAGCCGGGCGGATATGTCGGCAACATGTTCGCCGGACAGCTCTACCATCACGGCACCAACGAGTTCTTCAACGGCAATAACTATCAAGACGAGACCCATGACGCGCGCGCCGCCGGGGTGCGCACGCCGCACGACGGCAAGGTCCGTCGGGTGCTCGAATTCGGCACCGGCATCGGCCAGTTACCGATGGCCCTGAAGCGCCGGTTTCCGGAGGCGGAATCCTGGGGCATCGACATCGGCGGACCCATGGTGCGCTACGCCCATATGCGCGCCAATCAACTTGGGCTGAACGTCAATTTCGCCCAGCGCCTCGCCGAAAAAAGCGGCTTCCCCGACAATTATTTCGACATTGTCACCAGCATGCAGTTTTACCACGAGTGCCGCGCCGCCGAGATCAAGGAGACGGTGGCCGAGGCCTATCGGATCCTGCGCCCAGGCGGCGTCTTCTATCCGCTCGACGGCAATCCAACGACGCGACCAAAGTCGGCGGCGCGCACGTTCCGAACGTTCTGGATCTATCGCTGGAATCACGAGGACTGGCAGATGGACTGGGAAAGCCTGGACATGATCGCGCTGATGAAAGCCGTCGGCTTCAAAATCGAACCGGGCACCGGTCAGAACGGCGACAACATCATGGCGATCAAGGTCTGATCGTCACGGCACGGCAATAGGATCGCGACTGCAGAGCTGCGGAGCGGCGAGGGTGTCGCTGCTGCGGCATGCGACCCCGGATGCCCGTGTCAAACACAAGCGTGACGGCTGGTGGAGTGTCAGCTCGCTTTGACCTTGCTGGGCGCCTGTCACAGCGCGATCATATTGACCGCAAAGTGAGCGAGGGCCCCATGTCGCGCGATCTGATCAGACGAAGCCTTCTCAAAAGTTCGGGCCTTGCCGTCGCCGCGCCGTCTCTTGCTCCTGCCCTCGCTCCTGCCCTGGCCCCTGCCCTCGCCCACGCCGCCGCGACCTCCACACCGATGAGCGCCCCGCCGACCGTGAGCGGCAAGATGCTGGTCAACCGGCCACGTGCCTATGCCGTGCTGGAAGAACTCAAGCTCGACGGGCTGATCGCGCTCAATCCCATCAACGTGTACTACCTCACCAACACCTGGCCGCTGATGACCAAGTTCAGAAGCGACCTTCCGGCGTTCGCGACCTTTGCACGCGATGCGAGCCAGCCGAGTTTCCTGGTCACCGGCGGCGCGGAGGTGTTCAGTTTTGCCAACCGCGAGCGCGAACTGCCCGAGATGATCACCTGGGGCGGCGCCGCCAATTGGCAGGACTACATCAACGCCACGCCCGAGAAGCTCAAGGTCGAGCCGACGCCGGCCCGCGGTCGCGGCTGGCAGCCGATCGCCACCAGCACCCCGACCGAACGCGAGAAGGCCTGGCTCGCCGCGCAGGAAAAGTATGGTTCAACATCCGCGCCCGGACCGGCGTGGGCTCTCGCCAAGGCGATCCAGCAAAGCGGCTTCGCCAAGGGCCGCATCGCCATCGACGACATGCGCATCGCCTATCTGCTGCAACAGATCGGCATGGATCAGATCACCTTCGTTCCCGGGGAACAGGTGTTCCGCAAGATCCGCGTGGTCAAGACCGAGCCGGAACTGGAACTGATGCGCATCGCCGGGCGCAACAACGCCGAGGCGGCCATGGCGACTGCAAAATCGATCGCGCCGGGCATGACCTATGACGAGATCGAGCATCGCTTCCTGGTCGAGTGCGCGCTGCGCGGCAACGAGGTGATGGGCTTCCTGGTCGGCACCGTGCAAGGGCATTTCCCGGAGGTTGTCGCCAAGCGAAACGGCCGTGCCTTCGCCATCGATGCGGTCAGCCACTTCCGTCAGTACCACGGCGATTTCGGCCGCAGCATCGTTCTCGGCGACCCACCCAAGGACCTGATCGCGCGCGAGAAGCAGCACCAGGCCGGGCACGACGCAATTTACTCGGTGCTCAAGGCGGGCCTGAAAATTTCCGAGGTGCGCAAGATCGTGCTCGACGCCGAGATCAAGGCCGGCATGCCCGAGGGCCTCGCCACCTGCACGCCGCACGGTGTCGGCCTCGAACACGGCGACAACCCCAGCCGCATGGACGTGCCGTTCACCATGGCCGAAGACATCGCGCTCGAAGAGAACATGGTGATCACCATCGACATGCCCTACATCGAAATCGGCGGGCACGTCGGGCACCACGAGGACCTGGTGCGCATCACCAAGACCGGGTTCGAGCCGTTGCACGAACCGGGCACGGCATTAGTGGTGGTGTAATTTCGCGTCGCTTGCCTGCAACTGAGCTAGGCGGCACGCCGCGTACCACGTAGTCTCGGCCCATGCCATCCACTCCAAAATTCGCCGCCGGCGCCAAGGCTTATGGTCGTGACGGGCGCGTCTACAAGGTCGAGACCTCCGACGGCGGCACGGTCTATTGCACGTCCGACAACGGCGCCGAGACCGAGTTTCCCGAAGCGGCGCTGATGACAGAACGCGAGTGGGCGGCGAAAGGCGACGGCCGGCGCGATGCGTCGTACCTTCGCCTGAAGCAGTCACGCGTCTACGCGACGGCCGCCGTTAAGATTGAGCGCGGGCTGGCGACGGGTTTGCTGTCGAAGGTCAACAATCTGACACCTGGCCTGCTGGACTTCGTGGCCTACAAAGTCGCAGGGCAGATCCTGACCGAGCACGGCGACGACCACTTGGTTGCGACGCTGTCGATCAAGAAGGCCCGCGAGATATTCGACGGGGCGACGCCGGAGGTTCGCACAAATCTGGTCGCCGAGCTTCTCGGCGCCGACCCCGGCAAGATGGCGGCCGCGGCCCCGCTGGGTGAGCATCTGATGCGCGCGATGATCGAGCGCGGCCTGGCGCCGATGGCCGAGGAGTTCGAGGAATTCTGCGACCGGCCGCGGCGGTAGGGTCAGAGAACTGATGCGCCGCGACTTGGTGATTTCAGAACCAGCCCGCCGTCGCCCCGCCTTCGGCGCGGCTATGGCGTGGCATCCACCTTCGCTGGAAGCACCGGCATCCCGCCGACCTGGCTTCGCCGAGGCGAAGCCGCTTCGGCTTCGCGCAGGCGAGAGCGGCGGAGCCGCGAAGGCGGATGGCGGAGAGGGTGTCCTCCTAACCATCGTCCGGCACTGTATCGCACCGTCCAGGACTGATGAGATTTGCTGCCATCGAATATAGTCTTTCGCCATTTTC
>VGEM01000034.1 GCA_016869315.1 Alphaproteobacteria bacterium
CCCGCCGCCGAGGCGGCATCATCCGCCGATGCCACGACCGCCGCGGCCACCGAATCCTGTCCCGACATCAACGCCGCGACGCCTGAATGCTCGGCGCGGCGCGAGGCACTCGATATTTGGGCAAAAGTCGAGGAGGCCAACGATCGGCTGACGGCCAAGAGCGCGCATGTCTGGGCTTCGGCCGCGATGTCCGACGCGCGTCAAGGTTTCGAGCAGGCGAAGCAGGCGTTCGGGGCCGGTCGTTTCATCGAGTCTCGTACGCAGTTGCGCCAGGTCATGAAGGCAATGACCGATATTGAAGCGGAGGGCGAACGTCTGTTCGAGACCTCGCTTGCCGACGGGGCAGCGGCGCTTGCGGACGAAAAGGCAGCCGAAGCACTGGCTGCATATGAGCGGGCTGTGTTGATCCATCCCGACAGCGTCGAGGCGACGACCGGGCAGGCGCGCGCGAGCGCATTGCCAAAGGTGCTCGATGTCTACAACGCGGGACGCGAAGCGGCCTCGGCCGGGCGCCTCGACGAGGCGATGGCGAGTTTCAGGGCGGCCCGCGACCTCGATCCAGCCAACGAAAAAGTATTGGCCGCCATTACCGATCTTCAATTGAAAGTCGCCGACCGCGACTTCCGTGCGGCGATGTCGCGTGGTCTTGCCGCCATCGAGAAGGGTGACGGAGAGCGAGCGGTTCAGGCGTTCGACCAGGCTCTTGCCATCCGTCCCACGTCCGCCGAAGCACGGGACGGTCGCGCACGTGCCGCGACTCTGGCCGCACAGGCGACGGTCGGCAGCCTGATCGCATCGGCCGAAAGCGCCGTTTCGGCCGGCAAATGGGAAGAGGCCGCCGCCGCATACGACCGCGCCCTCGCAATCGACGCCACGGCGGAGACGGCGCTGTCGGGCAAACGCAGAGTTGTCGAGTTGATTGAAATCGAAACCGAACTGATTGCACTGGCAGCCAAGCCCGAACGCCTCGCCAGCGCCGCGGTTTCGCAGCATGCCCGCGACATACTGGCACGCGCATCGCGCATGACCCCGGTTCAAAGCCGTCTCCAGACAGGCATTGAGGGGCTTCAATCCGCTTTGGCGGCCATGCAGAAATCGGTCGAGGTTCGTCTGGTGTCGGACGGTCGGACAACGATCTCCATCCAGCGCCTCGGTCAGGTTGGGACCTTGCAAGAGCGAGTCATTGCCATGACCCCGGGGCGTTATGTCATCACCGGAACCCGTAAGGGTTTTCGCGACATTCGCCTCGAGGTCGAGATCAGGCCGGACAGCGCGGTATCGACCGTATCGGTTATTTGCAATGAACCCATCTGACCCTCCGGCCGCACCCGTTGGTGCCAACCTCGCCGCTCGAATCGAGGACGCGCGACGCCGGTCGTTGAAGACATTTGTTCTTTTCGCGGCCGGCGCGATCGCGCTGGTCGCAACCAGCGTGATCTATTTCGTGCTGGCCGGCGGCGTCGACGTTCGTGTCGGACCCGACGCGGTGCGTGAGAGGGCTCTTGTCGCGATCGAACGCGGTATCGGGGTCATGCCGGGACCGCGATCGGTGATCGCGGTCGGCGATATCGATGTCGCGGTGTCGGCTGATGGGTACCGAACTCAGGTCGTGACCATCGGGGGAGACGATCGCGCGAGCGGCGTCGATGTCACGCTCGAACGCCTGCTCGACGTGTTGAAAGTCACGGTCAGTCCCACAGTCGCCGACGCTCAGTTCTTTGTCGACGAAACTCTCGTCTCGACCGGACCGGGCGCCGAGATCGAATTGTCGGAAGGCCGCCATCGGATCACGGTGCGCCATCCGCTCTATCGTTCGGCCGAACGCGACGTCGAAGCGGTTGGCGGCGGCAATCGTATCGACCTTTCGGTTACGCTCGAACGCGCCGCCCAGCGCGTCGACATCGCCTCAACGCCGGCTGGCGCGACCATTCGCGTCGATGGCGCCGAGAAGGGCGTTACCCCCGTCACGGTTGACATCGACGAAGGCCAGCACGAAATCGAGGCGTCCCTTGCGGGTTATGTCACCGAGACGCGGTTTCTCAACGTCGCGCGCGATAAGGCGGCGGTGCTGGCGCTGATCGTTCTCAATCGAAATCCCGGTTTCATAAGAGTGAAAACCGAACCTGCCGGCGCAAGCATTCTGATCGATGGCGAATATAGAGGAACAACGCCGTTATCGGTGCCGGTCGCGCCGGTAGGCAAACACACCGTTGCCGCCTCGCAAGGCGGGCGTCAGTCGGCGACAGCCGAGGTCACGGTCGCATCGGGCGAGACCCGCGAGGTCGTGCTTCGTCTGGCCGAGAACAGCGGCAAGATCCTGATCGAATCAACCCCCAGCGCGACCGTGATGGTCAACGGCACGGCAGCCGGCGCGACCCCCGTGGAGCTGACGCTGCCGGCGGTTGCTCACGAGATTCGAATCGAGAAGGAGGGCTTCCAAGCCATCAGCCAAACCGTGACCCCCGACCCGGGGTCGCGCAAACGTATCCAAGTCACCCTGACCTCCAAGATCGAAGCGATGGTCGCGAAAGCGGCCAAGGCCATCACCACGGCCGGCGGTCAACAGATGATCCTGGTCGAACCAGGTAAGTTGATGATGGGCGCCGATCGCAGCGAGCCCGGGCAACGCGCCAACGAAATCAAGCGCAGCGTCATCATTTCACGACACTTTTATTTCGGATTGCACGAAGTGACCGCAGCTGAATTCGCCGCCTTTCGCAAGGCCGATGGCGCCGGGGCCGCCATCAAGGAAACGCGTGAGCCGGTTGCCAATGTCACCTGGGCCGATGCCGCCGCGTATGCGAACTGGTTGAGCGGGCGCGATCGGCTTCGGCCGGTTTATTCCTTGTCCGGTTCGAAACTCGCGGCGGTCGATGTCGATGCCAACGGCTATCGGTTGCCGACTGAAGCCGAATGGGAGTGGGTCGCGCGCTACCAAGGCGGCAAGGGCCGCATGCCTCTCAAATTCCCTTGGGGCCCGGCAATGCCGGTTGCGGCAAACGCCGGAAATTTCGCCGACGAAAGCGCTCTCGCCGGCGTCAAGACACACATCACCCTCTATAATGACGGCGCGCCAGGTCTTGCAGCTGTCGGTAGATACCCCGCAAATTCCCTGGGCGTGTTCGATCTTGGTGGCAATGTCGCGGAGTGGATTCATGACTATTACGAATTGGCGGACTTCAATACGCCGGCGGACGAGATCGACCGTCTCGGCCCCACCTCGGGGCCCGAGCACGTCATCCGCGGTTCGAGCTGGCGCTCGGCGACATTGACTGAATTGAGAATGACCTATCGCGAGGCCGGAGACGCCCCTCGTGACGATGTCGGATTTCGTCTCGCCCGTTGGCTCGGATCGCGCCATGGCGATTAGCCCGACGACGAGGCGGACGATTGCGGTCGCGATGGGCGTGATGCTGGTTGGTGTCGCTGCAGCGGCGCAACCGGCGCCGGCGCCCGCCGCGCCGCCTCCCATTGCACCGAGCCCGGCACCGGGTCCAGCGCCTGGTGAGGCTCCGGTGTCGACGAAGCCTCCATCGCCCGCCGCGTCAAAGCCAGGCGGCCCGCCGGCAGCCGCGAGCGGCACGACGGATCAGCCCTTCGTGCCATTCAATCCCAGCCAGAAAATCTCGCCCGATCTTGGCGTATCGTTTCCCACCGACATTTGAGTTGACCGTCATGTCAGAACAGCCCGCGACCAAGTCCTCCGTTCCACGAACGTCTTTTTCAGCGCGGCGCAGCGATCTGATGTTCCAGATCGCGACGTTCCTCGTCTCTGTGGTCGTGGTTCACACCGTTTATCTGTTGTCGATCTTGCCCGAAGCCGAGCGCCAGATGCGGCTTGCGGCCGAGCAGAACATCGGTGTGGTCCGATCGATGTCGATCATCCTCAAGGATCCGGAACAAGAGATCTGCATGATCCTCCTGTTGTGGGCGACGTGCATTATCGGTCGCAAGATTAGCGACCAGCTGGTGTTGCGACATTTTCTTGAGGTTGATCTGATCGAACGCGCGGATGAAGCGGTCGTCACGCAAAGCACGGCGCGCCGTGCCCTCGACGGTCTCTGGGCGCTTAGCCATCCGGCCCAAGACGCGACCGTTGTTCAGGCACTGATCGCCGGATTGCAACGCTTTGTCGCGACCGGCAGCATCCAGAATGCCTCGGATGCGGTCAAAGAATACGGTGACAGTGTCGGGATGCGTATGGAGGCGGAACTTTCCATGGTGCGATACATCATCTGGGCGATCCCCTCGGTCGGGTTTATCGGTACCGTGCGCGGCATCGGCGATGCGTTGTCGCAGGCACAAACGGCATTGGCGGGCAACATCGCCGGCATGACGAACAGCCTGGGCGTCGCCTTCAATTCGACCTTTGTCGCGCTCTTGATCAGCATTTTCCTGATGTTCCTGATGCATCAACTTCAACTGTTGCAGGACAAGGCTTTGCTGGACGCACAAGACTATTGCGATCGCATGTTCCTGAAGCACCTCACGGAGACGCGCTGATCCATGACGCGCCACCGCCGACTGCATCCGGGCGCGTTTTCACTGGCATTTCTCGACGTGATGTCATGCGGTCTTGGCGCGGTCATCCTGGTGTTTCTCATCTTCAAGCACGGCACCGAGGTGCGGCCGCCGCCACCCTCGGCGGATCTGACGCAGGATATCGCCCAGCAAACCAGTGTCAGCGCCGACCTGACAGCCGAACGGGCGGCGAACCAGGATTCGATCGGTCGGATCAAGGACGCGATCGCCTCGATCGAAGCCGAAATCGCCAAGGAAGGTGCGACCGCGCGCGCGGCGGATGCGCGCGCCGCGGAACTCAACGCCGAAGCCCAGAGTATCGAGGAAACCAAAAAGGAGAACGAGCAGCAAGCCAAGGACGCGCAGAACGCCGCGGTCAAGGTGACAGGCGAGGGCGAGCGCACCTACCTCATTGGCATGCGCGTGCAGGGCGCGCGCATCGCCCTGATGCTGGATTCGTCGGCCAGCATGATGGCCAAGGATATCGTCGACGTCATTCGCCTCAAGAATCGGTCGCCGGCCGATCGAGTCCGCACACCGAAATGGATCTGGGCCTCAAAGACCCTGCGATGGCTGACCGCCAATCTGCCAAACGCCAGTACGGCGCGGTTTTTTACCTTCAGCACGGATACGACCGAACACGGCGATCGGAGCTGGATCCCGGCCAATCAGCCGGAGCGGCTGACGGAAGCCCTCAATCGGGCGATCAATGTCGCGCCAACCGGGGGGACCAACCTCGAACAGGCATTCGACGCGGTGATGCGAGCGTCACCGCCGCCCGATGTGATCTACCTGATTACCGACGGCATGCCGACGTTGCATGGCGAACTCGGCACGTTCAGCCTCGCCAAGATGCAGTCGTGCTACGGCAAGCGCCAAACCGTCACTCCTGATTGCCGTGTCGAGTATTTCGCGCGCGCCATGGACAAGTTGTATCAGCGAGCGCCGAACATTCAGGTGAATGTCGTCCTCTTGCCGCTTGAGGGCGACCCCGAGGCTTCGCTGCGATATTGGGTGCTGGCCAATCGCAACGGCGGAACCATGCTGGCGCCAGCGGAGAGCTGGCCATGAGATATCGGCCATGATTCGAAGATCGAAACGCGCCGAGGTCGAGATTTTCAGTCTCTCGTTTCTCGACATTATTGCCTGCGGATTCGGCGCCATTGTCATGTTGCTTTTGATCAGCCGCCCGTTCGATGACAGCCCAACGCCCGAGCCGACGCCCGAAGTGCCGGCACGGCAACTCTTCGAACTGATGGCCGAGAACGCGGCGGCCGGGGCCCGCAACGCGGAACTGGCCGGCGAACGAGCGGCGCTTGAGCAACAACTGGTCGAGGCTCAGGCCCGGCTTGAGCGCGCGCGTGCTGCGGCACGACAGTCGGCTGAGCGATCGTCGACCGCCGAGGAGGTGGTCGATCGCATGCGCGTCGCGCAGCAGACTCTGACCGAAGAAATGCAACGTCGCGAGCCCGTCAAGATGCCGAGCAACAGCGTTGGCGGGATTGTCGTCGATAGCGAATACATCATCTTTGTTATCGATACGTCGGGCAGCATGCAGCAAATCTGGTCGCGCGTAACGGCCGAAGTCGGCAACGTTCTCGACATCCACCCGACCGTGAAGGGCTTTCAGATCATGAGCGATCGCGGCGCTTACCTGTTCGACACCACGCGGGGCCAGTGGATCACCGACTCGCCGGGTATGCGACGTGGCGCGCAGTCGTTGATAGAAATATGGAACGTCTTCTCGCAAAGCGACCCGGTGCCGGGGCTCGCAGCGGCGATCCGCACGTTCTACGATCCCAAAAAGAGGATCAGCATCTTCGTGTTCGGCGACGAGTTTACCGGCGCGTCAATCGAGGCGACGGTGAAAGAGATCGACCGTCTCAACACGCCCGATGCTTCGGGCGCTCGTAAAGTCCAGATTCACGCCGTCGGCTTTCTCAATCAAATTTCGCTTGGACAGTACACTGGCTCGCGGTTCGCCAATCTCATGCGCGAAGTCACGCAGCGCAATGGCGGCACGTTCGTCGGATTGCCGAACAGCGACGTCGCGGGCGTTACCGCGTGGCCGGGGCCGAATCTGGTCCGGCCGAATTGACCGAGCCAGCAGACGTCAGACGCTAGCGATCGACTGCTGCAACCACTCGGACAGTTTCGATTTCGGCAGGGCGCCGACCTGGGTCGCGGCCAGCTTGCCGCCCTTGAACAGCATCAAGGTCGGAATGCCACGGACGCCGTACTTGGTGGGCGTTCCGGGATTGTCGTCGATATTGACCTTGGCGATGGTGACCTTGCCGGCCATTTCCTTGTCGAGTTCGTCAAGGATCGGCGCGACCTGGCGGCAGGGGCTGCACCACTCGGCCCAGAAATCGACCAGGACGGGCTGATCCGCCTTGAGGACGTCGGCGTCAAAAGAAGCGTCGGTAACTTGTTTCATGGCAGACCTTTCCTTGATCCAGTCGGCATTCGGTGAGGCTCATCGCCGTTCAAGCAATCAATCTAGGAATCGGGTCTGCGATCGTCAAGGCGAGCGATCCGCCGTATTTGTCGCGCCCTTTCGATTCGCCGCGGCAATGCGCTCAAGCCGTGCTGCCTGCTCAAGCTGAGCGTCGGCGTCGGCACCGCGGGCTTGGGCGCGTAGATCGGCGGCGATTCGCACGATGGCATCGGCCATCGCCCCGTAGTCCGGGGTGGCAGGCGGTGTCTTGGTCATCGACTCTGGTCTCTGACGTCCGGTCGTTATCGCTCGCTGCAGACGACGCAGTTCGAGTGCGCCGCGTATCTCGCGGCACGGGTTTCCGGCGTGGCGATCATGGACAAGTCCAATGTGTCGGCCGGTTCCCCCCGGCTCCAATCGCGTCTGATATATTGAGTCCCGTCATGAAGTGAAGCGCTCGGTGCGCATGGTTTTCATACACGCCGGTATAGGTCTCGTCTCGCGACGCTTCGCTAACTACGCCAGGTCAAAGTCATTGATGTGATTGGGTTTTGCGGTCGCCGGTTCGCCGCCTCAGCCGCCAAGACTTCGCGCTTGAGCCTAAAATACCACCGCGCCTGAGTATCGGCATCGCGGATCAGCATGGTAGGGGGATCGAACGCGAGGCCGTCTCGCATCATTAAGACAGCGCGGCGGTCCTGATCCAGGAAATTCCAGGCGACCCGGCGGATCAGCGGTTTCAACAGGCTGGCCAGCGGCACGTCCCAGTACATGACGTGATGCACCTCGGTTCGCTTTGCATCGAGCGGTGTGCAGGCCGTCAGGCCGCAATAGGTGTAGCGACCCGTGGTCGCATGCTCGATCCGAACCGACGGCATCAGGTAAGTGATCTCGGTCTCGGGTCGTCCACCGAGCAGGAGTTGGTAAGCGCGTGAATTGCGCGACGCAGCATGACGGTCCATGCGCCAACCCAGCGTTCCGTCGCGATCGACCGGCGAGAACGATTTGGTCTTTTCGTGGATGCTGGCCTTCGATCGCCACAGCGCGGAGCGATGGACGAAAGCGCCGTGGGCCGGGTCCATCAGGCCGACGACGGCGAGATCGAGGTCGCATTCAAAAACCATTGAGAGATGCAGCTGCGGCCGATCGCCCAGAATAGGAACTTCGGGCGCCGGTCCTGCGGCGGTGCGATTGCGCCCCACATGAATCCAGATATTGCCGTGGCGTTCGTCGGCCAGGAACGCCTCGGCTCGTACGTCGCTCGGCTGGGGCCGCTGATGTGCAGCCTGTGACGGAATCGCGGTGCAGCGGCCGGCGGTATCGAAGCGCCAGCCATGATAGGGGCATTCGACCTCGTGGCCGTCGAATACGCCGCGCGACAGGAGCGTGCCGCGGTGAGGGCAGGTGTCGCGAAGCGCAAACACTTCGCCTGCAGCGTCGCGGCCGATCAGAACGGGTTCGCCCAAGATCGTGCGATGCACCGTCGATCGCGGCTTGAGATTGTGGGCCGGCATGGCGTAATACCACGCGTTCCGCAGCCACTGACCCGCCACGCCACGGTCGGTCTCTTCGGCGCTGGTTTGTTCAGAAAGGTTCATGCCCCAAAGATGATCTGCGTCGGGCGTGACTTCAAGCTGCGCGGATGGGCGCTGCCGTCAATTCCGCGGCTGCGCGATCCAGCATGTCGGCCGGCAATTCCGTGACGAACGGACCGTCAGACCACAGCAGAACGCAGCGGACCGGCCGATCAGGCCAAACACGGGCAAGCGCCGCCCGATAAGCTGCCATCTGGAACACATAGGCTGGATCGACGCCGGCCACGTCGCGCGGTGGCGGGCGGTTGGTCTTGTAATCGACAATCAGCACCTCGTGGTCGGTCACCTTGAGGCGGTCAACCTGACCCGACAACCGGAAATGCCCGATCGCTCCGATTACCGGCACCTCGGCGCGCGAACCGGGGCCGAACAGTGGCGCGAAGTCGGGATGATCGAGCACGGCGAGGGTTTCGTCGACGACACGGGCTCTCGCCGCGTCGGTCAGCTCAGGCAATGTCTGGTCCACATGCCGGGCGGCGGTACTTCGGCGGTCGGCCAAGGGCGTGTCAGGCAGCATCTGCAGGAGTCGGTGGATGACGAGGCCGCGTTGGAATCGTCGCGCGCGGTGTTCGCCGACCGGCGATAGCGCGGGAGGCTCGGCCCGCGCCGGCCGCGACGGGGCTAAGGGCCGTGGCGGCTCCGGCTCGGGGGAAGGTCGGCGTGTTGCCCAGTCCGGGGGCGGCGCGACCGTCAGCACCGAGGCGGACTGCCGCGACGATGTCACGGTAACGGACTGCGCTTCAACGCGACGGCGAACCAAACCATCGACAATGGCGCCCGACGCAGCCAAGTCGTCGTCGCGCACGGTCGCGCCATCGTCGCCCAACGCCGCGGTGATCAAATTGTGCCAGCAGAATTCCTTGGGCGCCTTTTGGGTCTTCCATCCCGCGACGTACAAACGATCGCGAGCGCGGGTCATGGCGACATAGAGCAGGCGGCGATACTCGCTATCCTGTCGCGCTTGTTCGGCGTCGCGCAGGCGCGTCGTCCGGCTGTCTCGGCGGGCATTGGGTGCGGCCCACACCATCGCCGGTCGGCCATCAACGTCGGCCCAGAACACGGTCTCGCGTGCGGCCGGTGCGCGCACGGTGTCAGGCAAAAAAACGACCGGCGCTTCCAGGCCCTTGGCCCCGTGGCAGGTCATGATCCGCACTGCGCCGACATCGGCTTGCTCAAGATCGCGTTTGATCTCGGGCGCGGCGCGTTCGAGCCAGTGAATGAAGCCCTGGAGCGATGGCGGGTTGTCAGACTGATATTTAAGGGCCGCCGCGAGAAACTCGTTGATCGGGTCATCGGCCTCGGGGCCCAGCCGCGCCAGCAGACGCCGCCGACCATCGCGCGCCACTAAGACATGGTCGAACAGCCCAAACGGCGACACCTGATCGGCCATCGCCATCAGATCCGAGAGTAGCGACAAAACCCCGGCAAAGAGCGGGGTCGACTCGGATTTGATCTGAAGCGAACGCCAAAGTGTGATTGGGCCTCGATCATGAGCCAAGGCGAATAGATCTATCTCGTCCAGTCCAATGAGCGGGCTCCTCAGGACGGTTGCGAGATTGAGATCGTCCTCGGGCAGCAACATGGCCCGGCCGAAGGCCATGAGGTCCATCACCGCGATCTGCTCGGTGAGGCGCATGCGATCGGCACCGGCGACGCCAACGCCAAGTTCCTTCAGGCGTCGGATGAGCTCTTCGACGAAGGCCGTGCGCCGCTGCACTAACACAAGAATATCGCCGGCGCGGATCGGTCGATCTTCGCTTTCAAGCCGCTCGCCTTGACTGATCATTCGATGAATTCGACCGGCGACAAGGCGCGCCAGTCTGAAGTCGGGCGATTCGCCGCGAACCCGTTCGATCGGCGGTTTCCAGGTTGGCTCATCGTCGCGCGATTCGGGCTCAAGCGCCGGCCAAACCTCGACCAGCCCGGCGTGGCCGGCGCGGCTTGAGAGATGAACCAGCTCGTCTTCGGCCATAACCACGCCGTCACGGGCGAGGGGGTCGACAAACACGCGGTCGACAATGCGTAGCACCGCGGGTGTCGAGCGAAACGAGACGTTCATTTTGATCGGCGCCCAGGCTCGGTCGGCGGATCGGACACGAGATTCGAAACGCCGCTCCATACGCATGAAGCCTTCGGGGTCAGCCCCCTGGAAGGAGAAGATCGATTGCTTCGGGTCGCCGACACCAAAAACCGTGCGCTCGGGCGCGTCGGCGCGCTCTTCGTGCCGGCCGTGGCCAACGAAGAACTCCGAGGTCAGCGCTTCAATGATTGCCCATTGATCGGGGTTTGTGTCCTGAGCCTCGTCGATCAAGACATGATCGATGCCGCCATCGAGTTTGAAGAGCACCCAGGCGCCGACACCGGGGCGTTCGAGGAGACGCCGCGTGGCCGCTATCAGGTCGTCATAGTCGAGCGCCGAACGTCGCGCCTTGACGTCGCGATAAGCGGCGAGGATGCGGTGCGCCAGCACAAGCAACGCCTTGGAGTTGGCGGCGGTCTCGACGGAGTCGAGCTGGTCCTTGATATGCGCAACACGGGCCGCTTCTGCCTGCATCAACCCAAGGACGGCGTCATCAGCTTTGATCGCGCCCTTTGTCGCCAAGGTGGCTCTCATGTCGCCCTTGGCGGTCAGAAATGCGAGGGCATAGATCTCAAACTGAGTGGCCCGCCGGCGAGGATCGTCGAGCCAGTCGCCGATCACGCGGCTCCGTTCCTGATCGGAGGCCGAACCCTTGTCCAAGGCTGAAGCTGCCCGGCGCAAGTCCTTCACGGAGACATTCTCATTTTTGCAGGCCTCGGCGAGGATGCTCTCGCGCGTCGCGCCCGAAGTGAGGCCAAGCGCCGAGTCGATGCACGCGAGCGCGACGGATAGACCGGGCGCAACCGCGCGCTCGAAGGTCCCGCGCTTGCTCGTGATGGTCCCGATTAATGACCCGAAGCCGGTCTCGTGAACCAGGGCGACGACTTGGTCGAGTGCGCGTTTCAGTTCAACATCGCCTTCGTGTCCGGCGTCGGCCACGACCGCTTCCCAGCAAGCCTCCAGGGCTTCGGTGGCGTCGGCTTCATCGAGCAGGTCGAACACCGGCGAGACGCCGGCTTCGAGCGGAAAGCGCTTCAACAACGACTGGCAAAAGGCGTGGATGGTGTGAATCTTGAGGCCACCCGGCGCGTCGAGCACGCCGGCAAATAACCGGCGAGCCCGGCCGATGTCCGCCGCCGTCGGCACGCGATCGAGCAATTGCCCGATATCGGTGGCGAGCTTGGATTCGTCCCGCGTGACCCATGACGCCAGGGTATCGGCAACCCGATTGGCCATTTCGGCCGCGGCGGCCTTGGTGAACGTGAGGCAGAGAATCCGCTCCGGGGCGCTTCCCGCCATCAAGAGCGCCAAGACGCGTCGCGTGAGAACCGAGGTCTTTCCCGATCCGGCCGAGGCCGACACCCACGCCGAAACTGCAGGCGATGCGGCGGCGGCTTGTGCCTTATTGGCCTCGGCAATGACGTCACGATCGGTCATGGGTCACTCCTCGCCGCCATCGAGCGACGCCCACTCGCGGACCCGCGCGAGATGTTCGTAATCGCTGTACCGCGGAGCATGTGCCGGATTGGGCCGCGCGCGATACGGCGTGGCGGGATCGTCAAAGATCGCGATCAAGCGTTCAAGCCGCTCAACGGCCGTTGCGGAGAGACCGGCGGGATCGCCACCCGCGGACTTCACTTCGCCACCCACATCGCGCCCCGAGAGTTGCCAGAATTCGAGCGCCACGACATCGCGCTTGCTGACGTTTTTGAATCCGCCAGCGGCCGCGATCGCGGCTTCGAGCGGCAACTGCGGCGCGTACGATGCCGCAACTTCCTTGGCGGTGGGCGGTTTGCCAGTCTTGTAGTCGATGATCGTCAATCCATCCCGAGCTTCATCGATGCGATCTGCCGTGGCGGTAAGGACGAACGAGCCGGCCGGTCCCTTTACCGTCATCTGTCCGGCAATTTCCGTGTGCGAGGTCGAGATGCGCGGCCGACGATCCGTTTCTTGCGCGGCGACCCAAGACGCAACCCGCTCGAAACGCGGCCACCAGAAGGCGGCAAGGCCTGGTCGCGCCCCTATTTTGGCGAACTCCTCGCGGCCGATCGCAATCAATCCATCACGGATTGGCGTCGGGCGCTCGTTGACGAAACGCTCCAACACCCGATGAAGGACATTCCCGAAATCGGCGGCGCCAGGATCTTGGTCAATGGGGTCGAGTGATTGGAGTTTCAGCACGAAGCGGGCATAGGTGGCGTAGGGATCGCGCATCCATTCCTCGACCCGCGTGACCGACATGCGCCGTGGACGCGCCGAGACGGGCGGGCATGCCGCAGGCGGCGGGCATGCAGTGACCTCAGCCGGTCGCGTGAGAGCGCTCGCCCACGCCGTCCAGGGCCGAGAATTCTCTGCCCAGCGCTGGCTTAGTCCGGCGGCTGCCGTGACTTGGTCTAGTCGGCGAAGCCATCGCGAGGGAACCGATGGCGTGCCGTCGATCTTGAGCGCGCGCGACAACATGACATTGGGCGCGCAGAGTGCTTGAGCGACGTCGTGGGCGGCGAGGCCGATCAGCCGTTCGGCCGCCGGAAGGCCAAAGTCGCGGCGCATCGGGCGGCTCATCCAAGGATCGGCGCTGATGGTTGCGGGCCACGTGCCCTCGTTCAAACTGCCGAGGATGGTGAGATCGAATCGCTGCAAGCGAGCCTCAAGCGGACCCACGATGGCAAGGCGCGGGTGGCGGCCGTAGCGAGGGCGCGCGACACGATGAGCCAGCAGCGACATGAACAATGCAGGATAGGCGTTGGGTGCGATCGCAGGTAGGGCGTCGGCGGCGCGCGCAAGATCGGCGGCGAAACGTGCCGCCATCTCGCCATCGTCGCCAGCCCACAGCCGGAGCGGCCCAGGCCTATCGGGGGTCGCCGCGAAGTGCTCCGCGCAAACCATATGGGCCTCGAGCATCTCGGCGAATGAGACGTGTTCACGCTCCATCAGGTGGGACATCGCCATGGTCGCCGCGGCCAATCGCTCGATCCAGTCGGCGACAGGAGGCGCGACATCTTCGATCGCCGCCAGCTTTCGAAGGCCATCGATTCCGGGCGCAGGCCGTGCTCCTCGGAGGAGCGCTAACTCCGCTTGCCTGGTGAGGCGCCGGAAATCGGGCGGATCGAGCCCGGCGGCCATCAACGGATGTTTGCATGCCGCGAGCAGTGGTGCCGGCGCGAATTGCTCAACCATCATGTCGGCAATCAAGCCGAGGAACACGCCGACCGGCGTGCGATCAAGGCGCTTGCCGGCAGAGTCATCGATGGCGATATCCCAGCGCTCCAGTTCGGAGGCGACACGCTCGGCGAGATCGTGATCGGGGGTCACGAGCGCGCAGGTCGCGTCCGGCTTTTCGAGCGCGCCGCGCATGGCGAGCGCGATTGCCGCCGCTTCTTCCCGGCGCGTCGGCGCGGTGATCCGCGAAATTCCGTCGAGTGCCGCGGCATCAATCTGTACCGCGAGCCACTGGTGTGACGTCGCTGCCGGGCGCATCGCTTCAGACGCAAGGCGCCGGCGCGGCAGGTTAACGCGTTCTGTGGCGCAGGCGGGCCACAATAAAACCTCATGGCGCTCAACGCCGATTCGCTCCAGTAGCCGCTTCATTCCTGCTTGAGGATGACTATCGTCGAGCGCGGCCCATGATTCATCGTCCAGTCCGACATCAAGCCCCGGAAGTACAACGCAGCCATTCGGAAGGCGCGCGATCGCGGCCAACAGATCGGCCGTTGCCGGAATGCTGCCGGTTGAGCCGGCGGCGACGACAGGGCCGGGATCATGGGCAGTCCAGTGCTCGATCTGGCGGGCAAAGGCGCGGTTGCGATGATCCGCGGGATCGATGCAGCCCTCGTCGCGGAGAATCTTTGGCCACTGCCTGGTGAGAATGGACAGAAACTCGACGGTGATTTGCCAGTGCTGGGCGAGGTCGGCCGGAACCAGGTCGACAAGGCGATCGAATTTCAATTGCTCGGTCTCAACTTGATCGAGCAATCGTGCCAACTCGGCGGCAAGCCCAACCGCCCGATGCGGCTCGATGTCCTTGAGATATGCGAGGATCAGCCGTGTCAGAATGACGAGGCGACGGAGACTGTCGATCGGTGGCGGCAGGGCGTCGGCGTCGGCGCTGGTCGCAAAGTTCAATTCCTCGTCGTCGCCGACATCATTGAGCGGCGTCAGGTTGGGGAGCAGGAGGGGCCTGCCGCCCGACTGACGCAGAAAAGCCTCACGCAATGCGCGGATCGATCGCCGCGTCGGCAAAAGCACCTTGAAATCGGCGAGCGCCATGGGATCGGCGCCGGCATCGTCCGACAATCCTCGCGCCAGCAAATCGACAAACGGAAGTTCGGGCGGAATATGAAACACTGCCGGCCGTCCGGCGCGCCGGAGCATGCGCCACGTGGGCGACGTCGCGGTTGTCATGCCGCGAGGCCGAGCGCGCGCAGCGCTGCATCGGTTGGCGCAACCGCCTCGGGGGTTCCAACATGAAACCAGTGGCCATCATGGGCCACGGCGCGAAGGCGATCGGCGGCAATTAACCGATCCCAGATCCGATTCATCGAAAATGGCTCGGCCCGCTCGCCCACAAAGACGCGCGGATGCACAAGATAGAGCCCGGCATAGACATATGGTGCACGTGCCGCCGCGCCCCGCCGGCGCGGGCGTCCGTCCGGCTCGAGAAAGAAGTCGCCAGGTCCGTCAAATCCCTTGGCGGTCGTCATCGGATGCAACAACAAGACGCAATCGATCGAGTCCGGGCGCCACACGTCGCGCAGTCGCGCGAAGGAATTGCGGCCGCGATCAACGACCACGGCGTCGGTTCCCATCACAAAGAACGGGTCCGAGCCCAACAGCGGCAGCGCCTTGACCACGCCGCCGCCGGTCTCGAGCAAGCGATCGGTTTCATCGGACACCGTCAGGCGAAGCCGGGATGTCCGTGCGAGGTGCGCCGCCATTTGGTCGGCCAGGTGATGGACATTGACCACGGCATGTTTGATGCCGCCGGTTGCGGCCAAGTCGATGCACCAGTCAATGAGCGGCTTGCCGCCGACCCTGATCAGCGGCTTCGGCGCCGTCAGGGTCAATGGGCGCATGCGCGTGCCAAGGCCGGCCGCGAGCATCATGACCGTATCGAGCGTCGCGGCGGTCATGCCAAGACAGCGCGATAAGGCGCGGGCAGGTACTTGTCGATCCAACCCCTGAGGGATGCCGTCGACGGATGCGCCAGGCAGGAGTCCATATAGCGCCACAGGCGGGGAATATGTTTGAGGTAATGCGGTTTGCCGTCGCGCAGTTTGAGGCGGGCAAAGGTGCCGAGCACGCGGACGTGCCGCTGCGCCGCCATCACCGCCCAGGACGTTTCGAAGTCAGTCGCGGCCATGTTCGGAAACGCGGCGAGATAGCGGCGCTTCATCGCCGCGACCAGATCGGGGTCGATATCGCGGCGGGCGTCCTCGAGCAGAGACATCAAATCGTATGTCGCCGGCCCCATGACGGCGTCTTGGAAATCCAACAAGCCGCAGGCTTTGAAGCCTGGCCGCGCGAACAGGCCAAGCAGATTGTCGACGTGATAATCGAACAGAACCAGCGACACCGGCGCGCGCCAGGCCAGAGGCAGAAGCGCCTGCCAGATGTCGCGATATTCGGCGAGCGCGGCGCCCGTCGGTTTCGGCGCGCCGACCAGTGGCCCATACCAGACGTGCAGACGGTCAACTTCCTCGATCAGTCGCGCGGTTCCATAATCGATGACGCCTGAAGGTCGCACGCGATCCTGTGGTACCTGGTGCAGCGCGACCAACGCATCGATCGCGAGGGCATAGAGCTTGGACTCTGACGCGCCCGCGGCAAGCAGGCGTGTGTAGGTGTCGTCGCCCAGGTCCTCAAGCAGCAGAAGCCCGGCGGCTTCGTCGACGGCGAGAACGTCGGGAACCGAGAAGCCAAGGCCGTGGAGATGTCGCGCGATCCGTACGAACGGGCGCACATCTTCTTGCGGGGGCGGCGCGTCCATCAGCACGACGCGCTCCTGGCCGCGGCACAGGCGATCGTACTTGCGAAAGGAGGCGTCACCGGCAAGACGCGATCGCTGCCCGTCGCCCCAGCCGTGAGCCGCAATGAATGCGGTAATGACCGACTCGCGATCGCTCATGCGAATCCTCTGAGTCGTTCAGCCCATGACGCCGACGGCGTCAAGACGGCGCGTCTTTCCACGCCAATGGTCTCGATCACGATATCGAGCCGGTCGGAAAATTGTCCCGGTCCCAGGCGTTCCGGCCACTCGATCACGACAACACCTTGGGCTCGTGCGTCTTCCAGGCCAAGCTCATCGAGATCGGCCGACGACGTAAGCCGATAGAGATCGACATGAAAAACCGGGATCTTGGCGTCGTCATAGGTTTGGACAAGCGTAAAGGTCGGGCTTGGAACGTCGTGAGTCGTTGGCGACAAGGCTTGGATAAATCCGCGCGCGAGTGTCGTCTTACCGGCGCCTAGCGCGCCACGCAATCCAATGACATCGCGCGGGCGAACAAGCTTTGCGAGACGCCCGCCAAGCACCAGCGTGTCACGTTCGCCGGCAAGCGGCACGATTGTCGAGCCTATCACGACGCATCCGGCCGGGCTCCGCCGGCAAGGCGCCGCCGTGGCCGCGCCCGGTTGGGATGGCGCCAGGCGATGATCGTGGCGCCGCCATCGTTACGTTCGGCGATGTCGCCACCTTCGAGACCCGCGAGCCGGCGGGCGAGTTCAATCGCCACGCGGCCGCGGTCGCGATCCGCGCTCGGCCGGCGCACATAGCGCACCGCGAATTCGACGCCCTCCGCGTCAGCGCCACGGTTCGCGGAAAATCGCACGCGACCGCCGCCCGCCGTTTCGAGAGCAAACTGGAGCAACATGTAGATGATGAGCTTCAGTCGCACGGGGTCGGCCACGACCCATCCGGGCTCAGTGCCGAGTTCGCCAACGACGTCGATGCCGGCAGCCTTGCTGGCCTGTCGAACCATGGCGTGAATGCGCTGGAAGGCGTCGTTGATGTCGACGGTGTCGAGCCGGGGCGCCGTCTGCATCAGATCGACAGCCGCGAACGCTCGTGTTTCAGCCAGGATGATCGCGACCGCCTGGGCAAGCCGGATGATCTCGGATGCGGCAGTCTTGGCGCCGCCCAGCGTCGATGACTCGGCAATGGCCGAACTCAACGACAAGATCGAATCGATCGTACTGGCGCATTCGGTCGAAACGCGGGTCGCAACATCGGTCTTGAGGCGTTCGCCGGCCGCCAGAACTTCGGCGCGGCCGCGCAGCGTCTGTGCGGCCCGTTCCGGCGCCGACACGTCGTTATAGCAATAGAGCACGCCGCCATCGGGCAGGGGTACGGCGATAAATTCCAACACCGATCCCCGGCCACGCACGACGCGGCCCTGTTGGGTGGCGCGCTCTTTCTCCGGGTCGAGGGTGCCGAGCAATGTCGCGCGATGACGAGCATAGGTCTCGGGGTCGTCGAACTGCGGTCCGAACGCGTCGATCACCGCGGCCAATGTTGGGCCATCGGCAAGGGCATCCGCGTTCAGGCTCCAGAGCTCGGCGTAAGCGGGATTGGCGAGGCGGAAGCGACCGTCCGGCCCGATCACCGCGACGGCTTCTTGCAGATTGTCGATGGTCTCGCGTTGCACCGCGATCAGGGTGTTGTAGGACCGCTCGAGCGCGAGTTTGTCGGTGACGTCCTCGTAGGTCGTCAGCAGGCCTCCTAATGGATGCGGGGCAACCACCCGGCGCAAACTACCGCCATCGGGCAGGTGAAGAACGTCCTCGATCGGATCGATCAAGGAGTTGAAACGCGACAGCTCTTTGTCCTTGAACGCCGGGAAATCGGCCACTTCCGGCAACCGCCGCTGCAAACGAAGGGCGTCCAGCAATGCGGCATAGCCAGGACCTTCCGCCAGCCACGCCGGCTCGATCTGCCACAGCCGGGCGAAAGCGGTATTGTGAAAGATCATGCGCGTATCGGGGCCAAATACGGCAATGGCCGTTCCCAACCGTTCGAGCACGTCCGACTGCGACGCCATTTCCCGGCGCAAGCGGGTTTCCAATTCTTCCTGACGGGTGATGTCGTAGGCCATGCCTGCCGTGAGCCGGCCAGTGCCGTCGGAGAACAAGGGTGATTTGCCGCTGGCGAAATCCTCGGGCTTCACGTCGATCGGGGCTTCGATCACTTCCATCAAGCGGCGGCTGCCGTCGAGCACTATGTGAAAGGGCGCGCGGCGCGCCTCGCCGGCCGATCTGGCGGCGGCGGCAAGCGCGCGGGCCTCGCGCACCGAGACGCGCGGCGCGATCTCGCGGCCGCGACTGACGACATC
>VGEM01000035.1 GCA_016869315.1 Alphaproteobacteria bacterium
CTGCCCGACGCCGACCCGGACCGCTCCGGCCAATTCTTCATCCGTCTTACCAACGCCCGAGAAAACAACGTCTTTCGCCTTGATGCCTGCCTTGAGCGCGAGTTTCAGTTCACCGCCCGAGACGACATCGGCGCCGGCGCCATGGTTTGCCAGTGTGCGGAGTAGGGCCAAATTGGGGTTCGCCTTCACCGCATAATGAATGCCGATGTCGAGGCCTGAGAACGCATCCCGAAAGACCTTGAGGTGTCGTGCCGCCGTTGCGCTCGAATAGCAATAGAACGGCGTGCCGACCCGAGCGGCAATCTCGGGGATTGCCACGTCTTCGGCGTGCAGCACGCCAGCGCGATACTGGAAATGGTCCATGGGCGGCCGATCAGGCAGGCGGATAAGACCGAGGATAGGTCGAACCTTCGGGCCGTTCTAACTCACCGCGCTTGCCGCAAGCCGAAAGCACCAGCAGCGCGCATACGGCGATGACAATGGCGCGTGTGGTCATCGCGCACCCGCCGTTAAGAATCGTTCGCGTGCGGTGTTGACCTGTGCGCGGACGTTTTCGGGCGCTGTTCCGCCAAAGCTGGTGCGGCTGGCGACCGCAGCCTCGACCGTCAAAACGGATAGAACTTCGGTGGTGAGTCGTGAATCCGCCTGGACCAAATCAGCGGCTGTCAGCTGCGACAGGTCGCAACCCTTTCCCTCGGCGATCTTTACCGCGCGGCCGGTTATATGATGCGCCTCGCGGAACGGGATGTTGAGTCGTTGCGTCACCCAATCGGCGAAGTCAGTCGCGGTCGAGAATCCGCTCTTGGCGCACTCCTTCATCCGCACCGGATTCGGCTTCATGTCCTTGACCATGCCGAGCATGGCGGCAATGCACAGTTCCAGCGTGTCGAAGACGCCAAAGGCCGCTTCTTTGTCTTCCTGCATGTCCTTGGAATAAGTCAGCGGCAGAGCTTTCATCACCGTCAACAATCCCATCAACGCGCCGATAATGCGCCCCGACTTGGCGCGAACCAGCTCGGCGGCGTCGGGATTGCGCTTTTGCGGCATCATTGAGCTGCCGGTCGTGAACGCATCGCTGAACGTGATGAAGCCGAACGGCGGACTGACCCAGATCACCATTTCTTCAGCGAGGCGCGACAGGTGAACGGCAAGGATCGCCGCTGCCGCGAGAAACTCGAGCGCAAAGTCGCGGTCCGACACCGCATCCATCGAGTTCGCCATCGGCCGGTCAAAATCGAGTTTTGCCGCCGTCGCGTGCCGGTCGATCGGAAACGATGTGCCCGACATCGCGCCTGCGCCGAGCGGGCACTCATTCAGGCGTTTGCGCGCGTCCATGAATCGGCTGCGATCGCGCCCGAGCATCTCGACATAGGCGAGCAAGTGATGGCCGAACGTGACGGGTTGGCCGACCTGCATGTGGGTAAAGCCCGGCATGATGATGTCGGCGTTGTGCTCGGCCTTGTCGATCAGTTCGGATTGCAGCCTGCGCAGCTCGTCATCGATGTTCTCAATGGCCGAACGGACCCACATGCGAAAGTCGGTTGCCACCTGATCGTTGCGCGAGCGCGCCGTATGCAGCCGGCCGCCAGCGGCGCCGATCAAGTCCGTCAAGTGCTGCTCGACGTTCATATGAATGTCTTCGAGCGCAGGCTTGAATGGGAACGTTCCCGTCGCCAGCTCCTGCTCGATCCGGATCAGGCCTTGCTTGATGGCGGCGCCGTCTTCCTTACCGATGATGCCGCGTTCGACCAGCATCTCACAATGGGCGATACTGCCGCGCACGTCCTGTTTGCCGAGCCGCCGGTCAAAAGCGAGCGACCCATTGATCTCGGTCATGATCTTGGACGGATCGGCGGAAAAACGCCCGCCCCACATCTTGCCGCTCATATGCTACCTTCGCCGTCCTCGACAGAATGGGCCATCATCGCATGAATCAGCCACAAAACCGACGAACTTTGATCGCTGGCGCAGCCGCTGCTGCGGCGGTGCTTATCACCGCGTTATCGATGCTGGCAAGCCGCGAACCCACGGCGCCGAAGGCCGCGGTGGCGTCCGCGCCTGCGAAGCCTGCGAGTACCGGCACCATGGTTTGGCATGAGATCCGCGATCCAGCGCCGGCGACCGAATTCCAGGATGCGGCCGGTACGGCGGCAACCCTGCAGGCGTTCACCGGAAAAGTGCTGGTGGTCAATTTCTGGGCAACGTGGTGCGCCCCCTGTGTCGAGGAATTGCCGACGCTGGACGCTCTCCAGGCTCAACTCGGCGGTGATGGATTTCGCGTGCTCGCGATCGCACAGGATCGCGAAGGCGCCAGGGTGGTCTCGCCGTTTGTCGAGAAAAATGGATACAAGTCGCTGCCGGTTTACCTCGAACCGCAAGCGCGCTTCGCGCGCGATGCCAAGTTGCGAGGGCTACCAACGACATTGATCGTGGACCGTCAGGGTCACGAGGCTGGCCGTCTCGAAGGAACGATCGACTGGACCAACACCGAGATTGTTGGTCGCCTTAAAGCGCTGATGGCGGAGACCGACTGAGGCCGAGGGCGGGCGCGTTCCACGCCAATTTGAGCCCAGTTCGCTCAAAATAGCACTTCATGATGACGGCAACGGCGAGGCCGACGTATGCACCAGCGACAACATCGCTTAGGAAGTGCACGGTGGTCAGAAATCTGCTGCAAGCGACAGCGACGGCAATGAGGCAAAGCGCCGGACTCAGCCGAGGGAAAACAAAGCCGAGAGCGGCCATAGCGGCAACGATCGATTGCGTATGCCCCGACGGAAAGGCGCAATCATCGAGCGTCAGGGCAAACGGCGCGAACCCTGCCGTTCCGTCATCGAACAAAAAGCGCGGGCGATAGCGGCCGAAGCCGAGCTTCAGCGCATTCACCAAAGTGCCCGAAATCGCCATCGACAGCGCCATGAACAAGAACGCACGCGCCCGCTGGCGCCAGGTCCATCGGGCGAGGTGATCCGCGGCGCGTCGGGCGATCAATAGCGCGGTCGCGAAACCAGTGACCGCCAATCCATACCAGATGGCGCTATGGCCGGCATGAGTGACGAACCGGAAGAACGCGATGAACTCGGTTTCGGCGTATCCTCGGATCGCCAGTGCGGCCGGCTGGTCCACATAGAGGATTAGGGGCACGATCGACGCGCCGGCGACGGCAGTGAGGATCAGCAGAAAGCGGACCGGCATCCACCGTGGCCAGGTATCCGACAGCGGGTCTTGAAATACCGGCTGATGCAACAAGGCATGAGACCGAACGCCAGAGAAAAATCCGGGATCGAAATTCATGGGTCCTCTTTGACTAGGATGAGATCGACCTCGTTGCCTCGTCCGTAATTGTATCCGGAGATTCGATCAAGGCGCATCAGCTTTCGATTCTGTTCAGCGGCGCGGGCCTCGGCCGCAGCGAGCTCATCCGCCGCAATCACCGCAAGGCCATCTGAGCGTGCCAGGATAAAGTCGGCCGCGTCAGCGGTATCGGTGAGCGTTGTTTCGGTACCCAATGCGAAAACCGCTGATGGTTCGTGAAATCCCGCAAGGGCGACCGGTGTTCCCGGCGCGATCCGTGCCGCTAACGCACCTGCGACATTCAGCCGATCGGCATTCGGAAGAATCCATTGGAACAGCGCCGACTGAAAGAGAACCAAGAGAACGACAATTGTCGAAATTCGGGGCAAGACGTTCTCCGGCCGCCAGGCCATCGCGGTGATGATCCAAGGCAAAGCCATCGCCAGAATCAGCGGAGGCGAAACCGTGACAAGACCGCTGGATATGCCAGCGGCACACCCCACCGTGACGGCCAGTGGAAAAATCAGAGTTGTCGCTCGGGCTGCCCAACGGGTAGCGCCGGAGGATGTTTCCGCCCGCAAGGCTGTCTGATGCGTCATCAGTAAGGCGATCGCCGGAACCAGTGGCAAAATGTAGTGAGGCAACTTGGTCGGCATGGCTTCAAGCCCGAGCCAGAACGGAATTATCCAAGCGAGGCAGAACCGAACATCAGATTCGGCGCGCCGTCGCCAGGCAACGATTGCCGCCAGAGGCGCGAGAATTGACCAGGGCCAGAGTGTTAGGCTGGCCGCCAAAACATAGCTGCCCGGCGGCGCGCCGTGACTCTCGACCCCGCTTGTTAACTTCGGCAGCAGATCCTGCATCGCGGCCGACCGGCTGAAGCGCGAGACCTCGTCCCAGCCGGCAATCTGCGCCCACGCGAGCATGGCCGTCGCGGCCAACGGCAAGCCGAGCAATGGCTGTAGGCGCCACAGCCATCCCGCGCCGCGATCTACGATCGCAAGCGCCGCGATGGCTGCGATACATAAGCCGGGCAATACTGGGCCCTTGATCACAACGCTGACGCCGACTGCCATCCAAAAAGCGATCAAGGCCACCGATGGCACGAGGCGCCGCGTATACGTGAGGCCGAGCACTGCGAAGCAAACGCCGGAGAGTCCGAGAAGGACCGCATCAGCCTTGGCGAGATGGCCTTCGATTACCACGATCGGAGCGCTGGCCAGAATGGCGCCCGCGGTCAAAGCGGATCGTCCATCCGCCAGTCTGCGCACCAAGGCCGCGTTTGCAAGCACAGCCAGCAGGACGCCAAGCACGGATGGGATGCGATATGGCCATCGCTGATTGGTTGGTTCTCCCGCCAGCCAAGTCACGCTTGCCGCCTGAAGCCAATGTACGCCGGGCGGTTTCTTGTCGCGCGGCTCGTTCTGAAAGCGGATGCGGCCGTAGTCACCGCTCTCGATCATTTGCTTGGTGGCCTGCATGACGCGCGCTTCGTCGCGGTCAATGGCGGGCAAGCGCGCAATTCCTGGCATCAGAAACGCGAGCACGAGTAACGCAAGAATGAAGTAGAGCCGCCAGCCGTCGAGGCGAAACCTGAAGGCGGCGGGAGCCAATGGCAGGTCGCGTGGCTTAGCGGGTTGGAACCGGCTCTGCGCCAGAGTAATCGTAGAAGCCCTTGCCAGTCTTGCGACCGAGCCAGCCGGCTTCGACGTACTTTACGAGCAGCGGACAAGGCCGGTACTTGGTATCCGCGAGCCCGTCATGAAGCACGGTCATGATCGCGAGGCAGGTATCGAGGCCAATGAAGTCAGCGAGTTCCAGTGGGCCCATGGGATGATTGGCGCCAAGTTTCATGGCTGTGTCGATGGCGCGCACCGTGCCGACGCCTTCATAGAGCGTGTAAATCGATTCGTTGATCATCGGAATCAAAACGCGATTGACGATGAAAGCGGGAAAGTCCTCGGAAGAAACCGTCTGCTTGCCGAGCTTTTCGGCGAAAGTGCGGACCGAGGCGAAGATCGATTCCTCGGTGGCGATGCCGCGAATCAGCTCGACCAGTTTCATGACCGGCACGGGATTCATGAAGTGAAGCCCCATGAACCGTTCCGGGTGATTGGTGCCGGCGCCAAGGCGCGTGATCGAGATCGACGACGTGTTGCTACAGAGTATCGCGCCCGGCTTGAGGTGAGGCCCAACGTCCTTGAATATCTTCTTCTTGATGCTTTCGTCCTCGGTCGCGGCTTCGATCACGAGGTCGCGGTCGTTCATGCCGGCAAGGCCAACCGACGTCGCGATACGCGCCAACGCGGCCGCCTTGTCGGTTTCGGTGATCGATCCGCGGCTGACCTGGCGCGCCATGTTCTTATCGATGGACGCGATCGCTTTCTTGAGCTGATCCTCGCTGATGTCCGCGAGCGTCACGCTGTACCCGGCCACCGCCGAGACGTGCGCAATGCCCGACCCCATTTGCCCCGCGCCGATGACGCCGACGGTTGCGATCACGGGGCCGGTCTTAGAAGCCGGTGCAGGGGAAGCCGTGGGCGTACGCCCGACGTTATCGTTCATGGCACGATCCTTTGTAGACGCACTTCAATGGACGCCGCGACCCCGACGGGTCAGCCCAGCGCCTTGGTCAATTCCGGCACGACCTGGAACAAGTCGCCGACCAAGCCATAGTCGGCCACCTGGAAAATGGGGGCCTCGGAATCCTTGTTGATGGCAACGATGACTTTCGAGTCCTTCATGCCGGCGAGATGTTGGATGGCGCCCGAAATGCCGACGGCGACATAGAGTTCGGGGGCCACAATCTTGCCGGTCTGGCCGACCTGATAGTCATTCGGCACGAAGCCGGCATCGACCGCGGCGCGCGACGCACCGACCCCCGCGCCGAGCTTGTCGGCTAAGGCTTCGACGATCTTGAAATTCTCGCCGGATCCGACGCCGCGTCCGCCGGAAACGACGATTCGCGCCGACGTCAATTCGGGACGCTCCGATTTCGACAGTTCCTGGCCGACGAACGACGAGGTTCCAGGATTCGCCGCGGCCGTGACCGCTTCAACCGTTCCATGTCCGCCATCGGTAGCGGCTTTGTCGAAGGTCGACGTGCGAACGGTGATGACTTTCTTGGTGTCGCTTGATTTGACGGTCGCGAGCGCGTTGCCGGCATAGATCGGACGCACAAATGTGTCGGCAGACACGACGGCCGAAATATCCGAGATCTGTGCCACGTCAAGAAGGGCGGCAACGCGCGGCATGACATTTTTTCCGAACGTCGTTGCCGGCGCGAGAATGTGCGAGTACTCGCCGGCCAGCGCCACGATTTGCGCCGCGACAGGTTCCGCTAACGGATGGGCGAGCGCATCTCCGTCGGCAACCTTGACTTTGGCGACGCCTGCGATCTTCGCGGCCTTGGCGGCGGCATCGCCGCAACCCTTGCCGGCCACGAGAACGTGGATATCGCCACCGATCTGCTTGGCGGCGGTAATCGCGCACAATGTCGCGGTGCGGATTTCCGAGTTGGAATGCTCGGCAACGACCAGGCAGCTCATGTCAAATCACCTTGGCTTCGTTGCGCAGTTTGTCGATCAGCGCTGCCACATCGGGCACCTTTACGCCGCCCTTGCGCTTGGGCGGTTCCTCGACCTTGACCGTGACCAGGCGAGGCTTCACGTCGACACCGAGCCCGTCGGGATTCAGTGTCTCAATCGGCTTCTTCTTGGCCTTCATGATGTTTGGCAACGACGCGTAGCGCGGTTCGTTGAGGCGAAGATCGGTCGTCACGATGCACGGTAACTTGAGGGCGACGGTTTCGAGGCCGCCATCGACCTCGCGGGTCACGTTGGCTTTGTCGCCGTCGAGCGCAACTTTCGAAGCAAATGTTCCCTGCGGCCAGCCCATCAGCGCCGCCAACATCTGGCCAGTCTGGTTGGAGTCATCGTCAATCGCTTGCTTGCCGAGGATGATGAGATTGGGATTTTCCTTGACGCAAATCGCCTTAAGAAGCTTGGCGATGGCGAGCGGCTGAAGTTCGGCGTCGGACTGCACCAGGATCCCGCGGTCGGCGCCCATGGCAAGTGCGGTGCGCAGCGTTTCCTGGCAAGCGGCCGGGCCCATGCTGACGACCACAATTTCTGTGGCCTTGCCGCCCTCTTTGAGGCGAACTGCTTCCTCGACGGCAATCTCGTCGAACGGGTTCATCGACATCTTGACGTTGGCCAGCTCGACCCCCGTTTGGTCAGATTTGACACGCACTTTGACGTTGTAATCGACCACGCGCTTGACGGCGACCAGGACCTTCATCGGCTATGCCCGTTTCCAGAATGTGACTGCGGATCTTGGAGCCTGGCCGGTTGGGGATCTTGTTCCCCGGATCCTCAATCGTTCAGGCGTGACGAATAGAACTAATCCCTCACCTGAAACGTGTCAAACCAATTACCATTGCGGTGCACCATAACCATGGTCAGGGCCACACAGATACTGATGTTTTTTTCTGTTGCGCTGCAGCACTTTAGGTCTCAGCCGCGGCTCTGGCCGGGGACCCACAAGACATCTCGGCTGTTCACCAGACGATTGGCGGCGCGCGCCATGACAAAAAGCAAGTCAGACAACCGATTGATGTAGGCGATCGCATCGAGGTTGACGGTTTCGCGCTCGGCGAGGGCGGTGAGTTCACGCTCGGCGCGGCGCGTCGTGGTCCGGGCAACGTGGAGCGCGGCGGCGGCGGCGCTGCCGCCAGGCAGAATGAAGGAGGTGAGCGGCGGCAGGTCGGCATTTAGTCGATCAATATCGCCTTCAAGGGCGGCCACCTGATGCGCACTGACCCGAAGGCGAGGCCTATTCTGATCCCCATTGTCGGACGGGACACAGATGTCGGCGCCGAGGTCGAATAATTCGTTTTGCAGGCGAGCCAAAATCGCGTCGAGGTCGCTGACGTTCATTGTGTGCTGCCGTGCGACGCCAATTGCGGCATTGGCTTCGTCGATGGCGCCATACGCTGCGACCCGTAGGTCGTGTTTCTTGACGCGCGCCCCGTCGCCAAGCGACGTTTCGCCGCCGTCGCCGCCACGCGTGTAGATTTTCGTTAACTTGACCATACAGGCCTCCGCGGCGCCATTATGCCCGAGGTCGATCAATTCGCCACATGCACAAATATCGGCGAGCGACGAAGGGGGGCGGGTGCTTGCGGCGCTTGGCGGACAGAATATGCTGCGGCGAGCCCCGATCCGGCGGCGCCCGGTTAACGGCATCAGCGTCCTCGTGACCCACGTTCCGCTTTCTCTGTCATACTATCTCGCCCGCCAATTTGCCCAGGCGTTCGTCTGGATGCTGGGGCTGATCTCGGGCCTGATTTTGCTGTTCGACATGATCGAATTGCTGAGGAAAAGCGCGGCTGCCGGGTCGACCGATCTGATCAACGTTATCGCCCTTGCACTCATGAAGTTTCCCCACACGCTTCATGACACGCTGCCGTTCGTGGCGCTCGCCGCAACCATTTTTGCGCTCTTTCGCCTGTCGCGGCATCACGAACTGGTTGTCATGCGCGCGGTTGGCGTGTCGGTCTGGCAAATGATCGCGCCGACGGTCGCAACCGTGGCGCTGATCGGCGCGATCAATCTCACCATCGTCAATCCGATCGCGGCCGAGCTCTACGATCACTATACCCGCTTGTCGCGGCAGATCGTCGACCCGCGCGCACCAGCGTTCGATGTCGGGCGGTCGGGCTTCTGGCTGCGCGAGGCTACCGATGCGGGCGCCGTCATCGTGTATGCGGCGTCGGTTAATCAGGACGAGGGCACTCTCAGGCTTACGGGTGTCTTACTGCTGATGTCCGACGCGGAAGACCGACTCGCGCGCCGTATCGAAGCGAAGAGCGGGGAACTGTCGGCGGGGGCATTTCGGCTCACCGAGGCGCACGACATGGTGCCCGGCGAGCCGGTTCAGGCCATGGCGGAATATCTCCAACCAACCACGATCACGCTGACTCAAATTCAGGAAAATTTTGCGCGTCCCGACACGTTGTCGCTATGGACACTTCCGGGGTTCATCGCCTTTTCGCGGACAGCCGGATTCTCGGCGCTCTCTCATCGCCTGTATTTCCAATCGCTCTTGGCTTCTCCTGTGATGTTATGCGTGATGGTCCTGGTCGGCTCGGCTTTCTTTCTGACCGCGATTGCGCGCGCAGGCGTTTGGTTCAGCCGCGCTTTGGGAGGGATCGGCGCCGGCTTCCTGCTCTACTTCGTCGCCCGCTTTGCTTACGCCTTGGGGCTGGCCGCGACACTGCCAATCTCCCTCGCGGCGTGGGCGCCGATCGTGGCATCGGCGCTCTTGGCCGTGAGCTATTTGCTCTACCGCGAAGATGGTTGACGCCGTCGCTGTGGCCGCGTCGCGACCGGACGCCCGATCCTGGCCGGGTGACATTGCGCTGATTATTGGTGCGGTATCGGTATTGCGCCTGGTCACCCAAGGGGCTGATCCGATTCCGCTCTCGGTCGACGAAGCGCAGTATTGGATCTGGGCGCAGCAGCCGGCTCTTGGTTATTATTCCAAACCGCCGCTCATCGCCTGGCTGATCGCTGCCACGACCTCGATCTGCGGCGACGGCGAGTCATGTGTGCGGCTTTCAGCCCCTATTCTCCACGGGCTGACCGCGGCGTTGCTATTCTTGCTTGGCCGTACATTTTTTGACCGCGCGACCGGGTGGTGGTGCGCCTTTGTCTATTTGCTGATGCCTGGCGTTAGCGTTTCTGCGCGAGTTATGTCGACCGATGTGCCACTCCTCGTTTTTTGGACGTTGGCCTTGATCTGCGCTGTCCGGGCTTTCGAAACTGGTCGAACGCGATGGTGGGCTTTGCTCGGCCTCACGGTTGGGCTCGGCTTGATGTCCAAATACGCCATGGCGCTATTTATTCCCTGCGCTGGGATCTATGTGGTTTGGTCTCGTACGGCGCGAAATCAAGTCTCCTACCGTGGCGTGATGATCGCGGGGGTCATCGCCGCCGCTGTCATCGCGCCGAACCTGGCATGGAATATCAACAACGATCTGCCAAGTTTGCGCCATGCCGCGACCAATCTCGCCAATCAAGGTGCTTCGCTCGATGTGGGACGGTCATTCGAGTTCCTGGGCGCGCAGTTTCTTGTCTTCGGACCAATCTCGTTCGCAGCGATGATGGCCGGAGCCTGGTGCTACGGGCGAGGGCGGCCGCCGGCCGACGACAAGACGAAATTGCTGCTGTCCTTTTCGATTCCGATTATTGCCGCCCTTACGATCGAAGCGTTTTTCGCCCGGGCCCACGCCAACTGGGCGGCAACCGCCTATATCGCAGGCACGGTGTTGACGGTGCGATGGGCGATGGAAGTTGCGCCAGTGCTTCTGAAGGCGGCTTCGGTCGTCAATATTGCTCTTGCGGCCGTTATCATGGCTCCAGGTCCGATCTTGAGCGCCCTAAGCGTCGACTTGCCGGCCAAGTTCGATCTTGCCTGGCGCGAGCGTGGCTGGGACCAAATTGGGCTATGGCTGATCGATCTGCGTTCGCGTTATCCGAATGCCGTATTCTTGTTCGATACCCGACAGGCAATGGCGGCGTCCATCTATTACGCTCGCCCTCAACTCGATAATTCCGTGATCTGGAACCCAACCAACACGATTCACAATCATTTCGAAATGACAACCGGCCCCCTGCAATACCCTCGTGCCGACTTCATTTATGTGACACGCGAACCGACAGCGGCGTGGGTCAAGGATGCATTCACCGAAATTGAGCTCTTGCCGTCACTGTCGATTGCGACGCATCCTGATCGCCAATTGGATTTGCAGGCGTACCTGGTCAAGGGATTTAAGGGTTATCCGCAATGATCAAGCGGGTTCTTACCGAGTTGCGCGAGCACCCGAGCCGATGGCTTCTGGCCTTGGTCCTGGCGTTCATGCTGATTCCACAGATCGATATCGGGCTGTCGAGCCTGTTCTACGATTCCGCACAAGGCTGGGCGCGTGGTGGCGTTCTCGAGTTCGTGCGGCGCGTCGTGCCGACGATGATCGTCGGCAGCTTCGTGTTTTGTTTGGTGCTGTGGGTCGCCGGGGTTTGGCACGAACAGTGGTTCTGGGGAATCACGACACCGCGAATTTCCTATCTCATGATCACGCTGATCGTTGGCCCTGGGCTCTTGGTCGAGACCATCTTGAAGCCCAATTGGGGTCGGGCTCGTCCTAAGGACATCACCGTGTTCGGGGGCGCCGAATCCTATACGCCGCCAATATGGATTGCCGATGCCTGCGAGCGGAACTGTTCGTTCGTTTCGGGCCATGCTGCGGTGACGTACTGGGTGACGGCGTATGCCTTCCTGGTTCCCGCGACATGGCGCGTCCCGGCCATGGCATCGGCGTTTGTCTTCGGGTCGTTCGTCGGCGTGGTACGGATCATGCAGGGCGGGCATTTCCTCAGCGATATTGTCTTTGCAGCGATCATCGTCATTGGCGTCAATGTTTTTGCCTATCGTCTGATGTTCGAGCGCAAGCTGCTCGGGCGGTTCATCGGCGAGAGTTGATCGTGTCGAAAGGACGCCGAGCGCCATTGCATCGGGCTCTCACGTCCGGTCTCAAGACGTGGTTGACCAAGCCGAGGCCTATAGGCTGGCAGCCACTTGAGGACCTCTACCCGCGTCTTGAGGCGATCGAACATTTTCTCGGCCGTTTGCGAGCCGTCTCGGGCGTCTATGTCATCTGGCATTTGGGTGTTCGGCCGCGGTGGCTGCGCGTGGCCGCCACGGCTGATCTGGAAACCGCGCTCGCCGCTGCGAAAGCGGATTCGGTGATCGCCGAATTGGTGGTCCATGGCGGTGTTTTTGTGTCATGGTTTCCTTGCGCGCCTGCCGAGGCCCTCTCACATCAAGCGTACTTGGTGGCGCGCCTGGAGCCGATGTTTCGGCACGTGACCGCTGGTGATCTTGTGGCGCAGGGTCCCATCCAGCCGCGTCCATGCCCCTTGCCGCCGGACGGTCCGCAACCGGCGATTGGAGGTGGGCGTTAACTCTGGCTCGGTGTATAAAGTCTGGCGGTTGTCCCTAGAGGCACATTTACAATCATTTGGACATTCGGTCGGTTGAACATCGCGCGGTCAGAGTGAGGAAAGTACAAATGCCTTTCAGTCGACGGTTCTTGGCGAGTTTAGTGATCGTTGTCGCCGCCATCACGACCGGCAGCGCGATCAGAGCCGTCGCCCAGGATTTGGGGCGCGTGCCGACATCGGCCGAGGCATCCGCATTGTCATCCCAGCTGTTGGACGTGGCAATCGCCGCACGGGACGTCGCCTTTCCTGTGATCTCGAATTCCACTTTTGAACGGCGGGCCGCGACCGGGGCCGGGGTCTCCAGGTCGCGATTGATATCGATTGATCCGACAGCGCTCGAAGCCTTTCGCCAGGCGCCGGATTTGCGGCTCGACCCGGGTGGCCGCCCGATTGGCCCGCTGCCATCGATCGCTATCTCGCTGTTCGACGACGTCAGCGTTCGCCTGGTCAAGCTCGACGCGACCTCGAACGATCTCGGACAAACGACGATCCGCGCGGTCGTGGCGGGTGATGTCTCGGGCACCGCTACCTTGGTCCTCGATGGTGTCACGGTCGCCGGCTCGATCAAATTCGGCGGCAGGTATTTTAGCGTTCTGTCCGCCGGTGAGGGGTTGCACAGCGTTTTCGAACTGGATGCCGCCGCGGCGCGGAGCGTAAAGAACGACGCTAAGCGTCATCCATTTTCGCGCGGTTCCAACGCCGAACGGACATCGATCGAGCAACAGATTAGCGATCCATTGCATGCCGGCCAGTCGCGCGAGCGCGCGGCGGCGGCCGCTCATCAGATCACGCTTTTTGTGGCGTATACGGCCGCGGCTTCGTCAACAATTCCCAACATCAAGTCAGCAATCGCATTGGCCGTGTCTGACACCAATACCGCGTTTGCCAACTCCCAGATTCCAGCCGAGATTCGTCTGGTCGGCGTCGAACGAGTCAATTCCCAAGACACAAGCCGTGATATGTCGGAAATGCTTGACGCGCTCACCGAAGGCGAGGGGGACTTCGAGAGAATTCAGCGCCTCCACGCGGCGCTCGACACCGACCTCGTGTCCATCGTGACCAAGACCACGGATGCCTGCGGACTGGCATGGTTGAATGTCGATCTCGACCTCAGATTGACGGCAAGCTCCGCACGCTTTGGCGCGAGCCTCGTTGCCGCCGATGTTGGAGGTACGTGCCTTGCCACCAATACGCTGGCGCACGAAATCGGCCATAACCTGGGCGCGGAACATGACCGGTTTCAGGTCGAAGACGACGAACCGGGCCCGCGAAAATACGCCTATGGCTATGTCGATCTGACCGGGCGTTTTCGCGACTTAATGTCCTACGACGACGAATGTGATGCGAACAGCGTGAGTTGTACCGAGCTTCCGCTCTTCAGCAATCCGGAGGTGACCCATCAGGGCCGTCCGGTTGGTATCCGATTTGACCTTCCCAATGGCGCCGACAGCGCGCGGAAAATCCGCGCAACGGTGCCGAACGCCGCGCTTCTCGATACCATGATTGCGCCGGCTTCTTCACCGGCGCTGTCGGTCGTCGTGTCCGGCACGTCGAGCGCGTCGGGCTCCGTGACTTCGACCCCAGCCGGAATAAATTGCGGTGATCAGTGCGCCGCATTCTTCTCGGGAAACCCCCAAGTCAGCTTGGCTGCGACCGCGGCGCCGCGGTCGGTGTTGCGAGAATGGTCCGGCGACTGTTCGGGCGCGGCCTCGTGCTCCGTTTCCATGGCGGCAAGTCGAAGTGTCACCGCCCAATTCGAGAGGGCAGAGCGGCCAGGGCCGCTCTACTCGTCGGTAAACGCGGATGCGTAGTCGTTCCTGCGATTTTACAATTCCGGCACGGCCGCGGGTACGGTGACAGTTTCGCTTGCCGACGGCGTGTCCGGTCAAGCGCTTGGCCAATGGACCAGCCCCGCGATCGCGCCGGGGACCGCGCCGCAATTCTCGATCGCCACCATTGAAAGCGCTGTGCCTGCCGCGATTCAAAAACCTGCGACTTACTCGGCAACCATCAAGTCGGGCATCTCGGGCACGATGCAGCACCTGCTGTTTCACCCACTGTCCCAAACTCTGTCAAATGTGAGTACTTGCGAGGCCAGCACGGTCACGAATACGGCGACACTCGCAACGTCCATTCGACTTTGCTCGACCAGAGCTATCCAAGCTCAATCACGATCGTCAATTCAGGCTTCAATTCGGTCGCGCCAAGTTTCGGCATTTTTGACGCGCGGACCGCCGTGCGACTTGGCACTTATGCCGCGCCGTCGATTCGCGGAAATGCCCAGATCACGCGATCCGTCGCTTCGATTCAGGCCCCCGCCGGCATCGTCTTGCCGGAAGGGGCCAATCACCTCGTTATCAAGGCCGATCAGTCGTTTTCGGGATTCATCCAACATCTTGTGACCAACGCGCGATCGGGCGTGGTCACGGACGTCACCGCAGCGTGCACATTCGGAGATTTGCCGCGCGTTGCCGCGACGGAAGCCGTCCGGCTCGCGAGCCCGTTATGGTCAACGACCCATAACGAAGCGCAGTCACTGCTTCGGTTTTACAACGCCGGCACGACGGCCGGCACGGTTGCCGTGACCCTCACGAGCGCCGAGACCGGCGCCACACTGGGCCAGTGGACCAGTCTTGATATTCCCCCGGGATCTGTCGCGCTGGCGCCGATCCATGAATTGGAATTGTCGCTCCAGCCTGGCGTTCGGCCGCAGAATTATGTGGCGCAGATCGAAGCGCAAATGGACGGCGAATTTCAGCATGTCGTCACCCGCGCCCTCGATGGGACGCAAAGCAATCTCAGCAGTTGCAGTTCGGCGGTAACGGCGAATGTAACTCGCCTGCCGTACGTTCACTCTTCTGCCATGGATGCAAGCTTTCCAAGCATGATTGTGATCTCGAATGCGGGCGGCGTCGCGGCGACCGCGACCCTTGGGATATTCGTAGTTGCGACCGGCCGGCGCCTCGGCACGGCGACCACGCCGTCGATCGCGTCTGGCGGCAAGCTGAATTGGTCGGCGACGGCACTTGAGGCCGCCGCGCAGATAACACCGTCATCGGCGCAAGCCCACTACGTCGTCGCACTTGAAGGATCCTTCCGTGGATTTCTCCAGCACCTGGTCGAGAGCCGCCCGGCAGGGTTAACGATGGATCTGACCCAGTCGTGTCGCTTGCCGGCGCGGAGCCTCTCGTACACCGATTGCGACGAAGGGTTCTCCGCGGCCTGTTCGATTCCGCGTGATGGCACGCTGGTCCCTGGTCAAGTCAAGAAAAACGGCGGCTTCGAATTCTATCGAGCGACGCTGACCCAAGGTCAACGCTATCGGATCGAAGTCAAAGGGTCGGACAGCGGGAACGGGACTCTCGCCAGTCCGTTCTTGTTCGTGCACCGCGCCGATTTTTCCGTCGCCGCGCAGGCGAGCCGGGGCGGGACGGGCCGCGATGTCGCGTTCGAATTTTCGCCGACAGCATCGGGCACGCATTACTTCGTGATCACGGGTCAGACATTGACTCGGAGCGGGGTGGTGGTTTCCGATCCCAGCGGCACCTACAAGATTTCGGTGAGCGAATAAGCGATCGAGTCCGCGCTATCTCTCCCGCCGCGACCGGGGTAATCTTCGCGGCGTGAGGTTGGAGGGCGAGATGCGCAAGGGGTATGTCGAAACACCGATCGGGCAGGTCCACTACCGCGAGGCCGGCGAGGGTCCGCCGCTCTTGTTGCTCCATCAAACGGCCTGGTCGTCGATTCAATTTCGGAATGCCATGGCGCCACTGGCCAGTCGTGGCGTTCGCGCCATCGCCATCGATACGCCTGGCTATGGCATGTCCGACAATTTCGACCATCCACCGTCGATCATTGAATATGCGACCGTGCTTTCATCGGTGATGGATGGTCTTGGGCTGACCAAGGCGTCAATCGCCGGCCATCATACCGGAGCGTCGATCGGTGCTGCGTTCGCGTCGCGGAATCCCGCGCGCGTGCAAAAATTGGTGATGCATGGGGTGCCGTTGTATACGCCCGAGCGTCGCGCCGAACGGCTGGCCCAGCCGCATTTCGACCAAACACCAAAAGCCGATGGCAGCCATCTCTCGTCGCGTTTTCAGCGCGCCCTCGGTACGACGCCCAAGGCAAGTCTCGAAGCGGTGCATTGGTCGACAGTGAACTTTTACGTCGCGGGACCAACCGAGTGGTACGGACACCACGCCGCGTTCAAATATGACATGGCTGCGGATTTAACCGCGATCAAATCGCCGACGCTGATCATCTCCAACACGGGCGACACGCTGCACGCCATGATGCCTCAGATCCAGAAAATGCGGCCCGACTTCACCTACAAGACGATTGAAGGCGGCACGTTTCACATCGTCTTCGACGATGGTGCGAATTGGGCAAATGTTGTCGCCGACTACATCGTGGGTGTGGCGTGATGAAGCCTCGGCGCGGTTACGTCGACGGGCCGTTTGGGCAAATTCACTATCGCATTGCCGGTGAGGGGGTGCCGTTGATCCTCTCGCATCAATCGCCGAGTTCGTCGGACATGTTTCGTGCCGCCTATGCGCCACTCGCGGCGCGCGGCCTAATGGTGATTGGCGTTGATACGCCGGGATTTGGCGAATCTGACGTGCCGCCGGCGCGGCCTGGGATCGTCGATTATGCCAAGGCCTTTGCGCCAGTGCTCGACCGTTTCAATCTCAAGTCCGCCGCTTTTCTTGGCCACCATACCGGTGCCGCCAATGTGACAGCGTTCGCCTTTCGCCACCCCGAGCGCGTGAGCAAATTGATCCTGAATGGGCCGCCCGTGTACACCGCGGCCGAACGTGCCGAGCGGGCGTCGCGCCCCGCCGGGCCGATCCCGCCGGAAAGCGACGGAAGCCATCTCGCCCGACGATTTCAAGGGCGTGTCGCGGTGACGAAAGGGTGGACGCGGATCGATGCCATGCATGCAAACTTCATGCAGACGCTGTGGGCCGGCGATACGTTTTGGTATGGCCACAAGGCGGCGTACGATTACGACATGGAGTCCGAGTACAAGGCTCTCAAAGTGCCCACCCTGATTCTCACCAATACGACTGATGACCTCTACGAAGTCACAAAGCGCGCACACGCCATGCGTCCGGATATGGCTTATGTCGAGCTGACTGGCGGCACCCACGACATCGTCGACGAGCAGCCGGAGACGTGGTCGGCGGCGGTGGCGAAGTTTGTGAAGGACGCGTGACGCCGCTTGATCGTCCGGCGGTTGTAGCGAGCGATCAACGCCGTGCAGCTGATCGGGCGCACCAGGCGCCGTCGGCTGCGATCCATGGTATTGCGACGGCCTACCCGGCCATTCGACTGACGCAAGCCGAGATCTCGGCCAAAGCGGCCGAAGTCTTCGGGCGCCGCCCCGATTTAATGGAGCGGATGGCGCGTACGTATGGGCATTCCGGAGTTCAATCGCGCCACTCTTGCGTTCCGCTCGAATGGTACGGCGAACCGCACGGCTGGCCCGAGCGCATGAGGTTATTCGAACATCACGCGATACAGCTGCTGACCGAAGCGGGGCATCGCGCGCTTTCGGCTGCCGGCATACGGCCGAACGATGTTGCGGCAACGGTCACGGTCTCATCGACCGGCGTCGTCACACCAAGCCTCGACTCATTGGTGCAAGCTCCGTTGGGACTTGCGCCGGCTGTTCAGCGCCTGCCGGTGTTCGGCCTGGGATGCGCCGGCGGTGTGATCGGTCTATCGCGCGCGGCGGCGCTTGCGACGTCGATGCCAGGACGGTGGGTGCTTTTCCTGTGCGTGGAATTGTGCGGTCTGACGTTTCGCCGCGATGACGACAGCAAAGCCAATATCATCGGCACGACAATCTTTGGCGACGGCGCTGCCGCCGTCCTGCTTCGGGCGTCGACCGATGCGGCGGATTGCGCGACCGTCGATGCCTGGGGCGAGCACACTTGGCCCGAGACGCGCGACGTGATGGGTTGGCGGATCGAAGATGACGGGCTCGGCGTCGTGTTCTCGCCGCGAATCCCGGCGTTGATCAAGGCCGAGCTGAAAACCGTATCCGATGCGTTTCTGGCACGCGCCGGACTGTGTGTCGGAGATCTTGCCGGACACATCGTTCACCCCGGTGGCGAGAAAGTGATCGCGGCGATCGAGGAGGTTTATGGCGTTCCACCCGGTGGGCTGGAGGATGCGCGAGCGGTACTCTCCGAACGCGGCAATATGTCGGCGGTGACGGTTCTCGCCGTGCTTGAAAAGGCCTTGGCGCGCGGCGCGCGCGGTCGTCATCTGATGAGCGCATTGGGTCCGGGGTTTTCGGCCGGCCTTGCTCTCCTGACTTTGCCGGGTTGAATTTTCTATGACATCGGATCAACGCGTGGCGGCGATCGTGTTGGTGCTGGTGGTTGCGCAGCGTCTC
>VGEM01000036.1 GCA_016869315.1 Alphaproteobacteria bacterium
GGCCCGGCACATTGCGGTCGCGGGCACGATTGGCGGTGAGTTTGCGCGCGATGTAGAGCTTGCGCTCGAAATCATCGCCCGCCTTGGTCTTGAGACCGCGACCGATGGCGAGCATGCGGATCCACGGCTCGCAGGCCTTGGTGGTTTCGCCGAGGCTTGAGGTGTCGCCTGGGACATCGCGCCATCCCAACACCGTCTGCCCTTCTTCGGCGACGGTGCTTTCAAGCAGCGCCATGCACTCTTTTGCGGCGGCCTTGTCCTTCGGCAGGAAAGTCATGCCGATGCCGTAGTCGCCGACCTTGGGCAGTGTGATGCCGAGCTTGGCGAATTCCTCGCGCAGCAACTTGTCGGGCATTTGCACCAAAATGCCGGCGCCGTCACCCGCCAGCGGATCGGCACCGACGGCGCCGCGGTGCTCGAGGTTCATCAGGATCTTGAGTCCGTTCCGGACAATGTCGTGCGACTTCACGCCCTTGACGTTGGCGATGAATCCCATCCCGCACGCGTCATGTTCGTTGCGCGGGTCGTACAAACCTTGGGCCGACGGCAGACTCATTTTTAGGTCAGTAGCCTTTCCATATCTTCACACGAGCATAGGGCGGCCTCCGGCGTCATGCGAGCAATCGGCTCAACCACGTCGATCAGGGGCGTCTATGCCTAAGCGGAACCCCGCCGTTCAGGCGGGAGCACAATCAATAGTGCAGTGCAATATTAGGTCAAGCGGAACGTGCCGTCATTTTCTGCCAAGGCACCCTCATCCACAGCCTGGGGATAAGTCGATGTGCAGGCGCCAGCCCCCGAAAAATCATGCAAAACGAACCGCCCGCCGGCTACATCCTGCTCCCGCGCCAGCCATGCCAGGTGGCAAACGCCAGCGGAATGACGCCAACGGCATCGACCAGCGCCTCAGTGCGAAGTGCGCCGGCAGGAAAGCCGGCCCGCGCGTAAACGATGAGATAGCCGAGCATACTGATGGCAACGACGAGCGACGCCGCCCGGCGCGAATCGGGTCTGATGATGGCGAGCGCCGCGACGGCGACAATCGCCAAGAACATCGAGCCGCGATGAACGATCAAAACCCCGGCAGCGGCATTAGGTGATACGCCATAGAGCTGCTCGACCAGCGACGGCGCGAACAGCACCGCCGCAGGCGTCACGTGGATCGCGATCAACGCGAGCCACGAAATCGTGATCCGAGGCTCCATGCTTCACCTACAGGCGATGGCTCGCGACAGTCGGCCGCATGACTGGGTTCGGATCAAGGTACAATTGCATACTGCATGGGCGCCATTCATAATTTCGCGACCCGGATCGAGCACCTGAGGACGGCAGCGGCCATGGGGTTGGCAGCAATTTCACTCCTGATCGCCCTTTTTGCGTTCGGCGCCCTTGCCCGAGCCGCCGAAGATTCTGCCAGCCCATCGAATCCCGACGGTATGAAGCTGCTCTCACTCCCCGCCGAGTCTTGGCGTGAAGGGCTGGGTACTGACGGCGCATGGAAAGAAAATCCGGAGACAACGTATGTTCATCGGCCATTCCAATCGATCGATCGTGTTAGCCATTCTTCTGGCGTTAGCGACGGGCGCTGCGGCCGAGGACAAAATCCCGGATGGCCTTAAGCCGCTCGCCTTCATGGCGGGGTCGTGCTGGGATGGCCCTTTGCCCGAATTCGTCGGCCAGTCGCTCGGGACCGGCGTCGAGACCGTGTCGCACTGCGTTCGCTGGGACCTTGAGAACCAAGTGCTGCGCGATTCCTTGCGGATGGAAGCGCTCGACCCGCCAGTCCGTGGCGAGACGATCTACTACGTCGACTCCGAAACCAAGACCGTGCGCTACATCTTCCTGTCGATCGGCGGATCGCACTCGACCGGCTCGATGAAGGTCGACGGCAGCGCGCTGGTTTTCGACGACGAGCGGCTCGCGGGGCCCAGCGGCATCAGCACCTTCCGCACCACCTGGACCCCTGACGGCGCCGACGCCTTCGTCCAGGATCGTCAGCGTTCGCGCAATGGCGGGCCATGGACCAACGCGCCGACGAGCAGGTTTGTGAAGAAGCCGATGCGGTGAGCGTCGGGCTGACGCGCGTCAGTGCCGCGATCAAACTGCGCCCCATACTACTGCTTCGAACAAGCCGAGGAGGCTGTCATGAAGCAGGCTCGATCTGCCCTTACCGTCTTGACCGTGGCCAGCGCCCTCTTGGCCGGATGCGACCGAGGTCCGACATCAGGCGCGGGATTTTCGCTGCCGCCGGGTGACGCAGTCGAGGGTAGCGAGGTTTTCATCAGATACCAATGCGCCGACTGCCATGCCGTCCCTGGCATGGAGAATTTGCGCGCCGCATTCGAACCGGCGATGAATCTGCCGCTCGGCGGCGAGACGACCCGGATCCAAACATACGGAGAACTGGTGACCTCGATCATCAACCCGTCGCATGTCATCTCGAAGAAATTCCCTGGAGTCGAAGTCGGCACCGAGGGTCGCTCGAAAATGCGGAACCACAACTACGTGATGACGGTCAACGAGCTGATCGATCTCGTTGCATTCCTGCAATCGAAGTATTCCTTGATGCCGTTCGTGCCCACCATGTATCCGCCGTACGTGTACCCGCCGTACATCTAGTTCGCGAGCATCATCGCCACCGGGGCTATCTGCGGATATACCTTCCCCACCCCGGGGCACCGACAATCTTGCCGTCCTGCATGACGACTTGTCCGCGCACCATAGTGAGGCGCGGCCAGCCTTTGAAGGTCCAGCCGTCGTAAATGCTGTAATCCGAGTACGAGCCCAGCTCGGCGGCAACAACTTTGCGTTCGAGATCGAGATCGACGACGGCGACATCGGCATCGAGGCCAACGCGGATGTCGCCCTTGTCCTTGAGCCCGAAGATTCTTGCCGGCGCGCTGGTGACCAGCTGAGCGACGCGCTGCAACGTCAGGCGCTTCTTGTGATAGCCCTCGTGCAACAGCACCGGCAGGATCGTTGCCGTGCCCGGGAAGCCCTGTGACGCCTGCCACAGCGGTTTGTGCTTGGTCGCCACTTTGCGCGGCACGTGGTCGGACGCGATCAAATCGACCGCGCCGTCGGCCATCCCTTCCCACAACGCATCGACATCGTCCTGAGTCTTGAACGGCGGGTTGGCCTTTCCCACCGTGCCGAGATCGGAATCGAGCGTGTGCGTCAGATAATGCGGGCAGGTCTCGACATAGACTTTGTCATAGCGTCGACGCCATTTGCGCACCTCATCCAGCGCCATGCGTGAACTCAGGTGCGGAATGTAAATAGTGGCGCCATGGTGTTCGGCGAAATACATCGCCCGCACACAGCTCTCGGCTTCGGTGAATGGCGGCTTCGAGAACGTCCAGTCGCGCAGCGTGTTCTTGCCGGCCGCCTGCATCTCGCGACGAATGCGATTGACGATCTCAATGTTTTCGGTGTGCAGCACGACGATGACACCACCGATCCGTGCCGCCTCCTTCAGGAGCGCGTAGAGATAACCGTCATCGGTACCGTCAAGACCGAGGTAACGGCCCTCCTCGCCCTTGAAGTTCATGAAGTACTTGAACGACGTGACGCCGTAGTCCCTCACGTACGATTCCAACTTGGCCACGTGCTCTTCGTTTGCCGTGGAAAAATGAAACGCGAAGTCGACATGCGCGCGTGGTTTGGCGTGGTTGATCTCGCGTTCGAACACGCCGCCATACGACTCGTTGTTGAGGAAGTAGCCGATCACCGTCGAGAATCCGCCCTGAGCGGCGTACACGGTCTCGGTCGTATACTCGGTAATGGGCTCGCCAAAGCCGAAGTGAAGATGCGCGTCGATCAATCCCGGAAATACGTGACGACCGGTCGCATCGATGATGGTCTTCGCCGCACCCTTGCCCGCACCGCGTTCCATGATCGCGGCGAACTTGCCGTCGCGAACGCCGATGTCGCAGTTGGCGAGCCCCTGATCGGGAAAAACGACGGTGCCGTTGGCGATGAGCGTGTCGAATTGCATGGTGTGATCCCGGAAAATAGCGCTTCTTGCCAGCATGGGTCCCGGCTTCCGCCAGGACGACCAATGAATTTCAATTGTCACCCTGGCGAAAGCCAGGGTCCAGATTGTTTGTTCACTGATTGCATCACGACGCCGTCGCCATCAGTTCCGCGATTGACGTCGGACGATAGGTCCCAGGCTCTGACTTGAGCACGCCCAAACTGGCGTGAAGCGCCTTTGCGTCGACACCCTTCGTGATGCAGACCAGCCGCGAGCGACGATCGGCGCTGGGCCATTCGGCCAAACGCTCGGGTGATGCGAACACGCGCTGGACGCCCTGCACAAGCACCGGCTTCTTCAGCTCGGCAATCTCAATCAGGCCCTTGCAGCGCAACAGGCTATCGCCAAACACCTCACGCACCAGCTCGCACCAGGCGGCAAGACCGGCCCAACCGACGGGATGGTCGATGATAAACGAATGCGCCGCGACGGAATGGTCGTGGCGAGAGTCATGATCGTGATGGTGCGCGTCTTCAACCAGCCGCGGCATGCGGCCCGGGGCAAAGTCCGGAACCTGCCCCGGCGCGAGCGCGACAATTGATGCTGTCGGGTTGAGCACCTTGAGACGCGAAAGCAAGGCGGGCGGACACTCGCCGCCGATGAGATCGGTTTTAGTGAGCAAAATAAGATCAGCAACCGCCGCCTGCTTGATGGCCTCAGCGTGAACATCAAGTGTTGAGTCGCCGAGCAGAGCGTCAACCGTCGTCACGACTTGGTCGAGCCGGTAGTAGTGCGAAACAAAACTGTCCCTGAGCAGGCATTGCAGGATCGGAGCCGGGTCAGCCAGCCCGGTGGTTTCGATAAAGACCCGGCTGAAGGCAGGAACCTCCGCGCGGGCGCGGCGCTCATAGAGGTAAGCCAGCGTATCCTTGAACGAATTCAGAACGGTGCAACACAGGCAGCCCGAGTTGAGGAGCACGATGTTGTCTTCGGACTTCGCCACCAACAGGTGATCGAGGCCAATATCGCCAAGCTCGTTGACGATGACGGCGGCGTCGCCAAACCGCGGATCGCGCAGAGTCGTGTTGAGCCGCGTGGTCTTGCCGCTGCCGAGAAACCCGGTCAGCAAGGTCACGGGAATGCGGGTTTCTGGCTGTGTCATATCCTCGCCATGGCGGTCGAAAATGCTTCGCGAATCACGGCCCCGATACTATCCCAATCGACGCAAAAAGATGCCTTTTCGCATGGCCCAGCACCGGTTATGCAAGGGGCCAACCGGCGGCAGGACAGGACCTCATGAGCGAACAAGCGGGCAAGACCCTCAAGGCCAAATTGAGCGAGCGCCGGGCACTGCTGGTGCCGGGTGCTGCCAATGCGTTGGCAGCCAGAATCATCGCGGACCTCGGGTTCGAGGCGCTGTACATTACCGGCGCTGGCGTCACCAATACCTATCTCGGCATTCCGGATCTCGGTTTCATTTCCCTGCCCGAGATCGCCAATCACACCGGTGCGATCCGCGACATTGTCGACCTGCCGTTGATTGTCGACGCCGACACCGGCTTTGGAAACGCGCTGAATACCCAGCACACGGTACGAGTACTGGAACGGTCGGGCGCCAATGCCATTCAACTCGAAGACCAGGTGATGCCGAAGCGTTGCGGCCATTTCGCCGGCAAGGATATGGTCTCGACCGAGGAAATGTGCAGCAAGATCAAAGCCGCGGCCGATGCCCGCAAGAGCGAGAATTTCCTGATCATCGGCCGCACTGACGCGCGCGCCAAGGACGGCTTCGAGGCGGCGATCGAGCGTGGCCAAAGATTCACCGAGGCAGGCGCGGATATCATCTTCATTGAAGCGCCGGAAAGCATCGACGAGATCCGAAAAATTCCGCAGCGCCTGTCCGCGCCGCAGATGATCAACATGGTGATTGGCGGCAAGACGCCGGTGATGGGCTTGGACGAACTCAAATCCATGAAGTACGCGCTGGTGCTTTATGCCAATGCCGCGCTGCAAGGCGCCATCACCGGCATGCAGGCGGCGCTGAAGGAGCTGAAAGCCACCGGCAAGATGGACGAAAAGAGCGCCTCGGTCGCCAATTTCGGCGAACGCCAGCGCCTCGTCGCCAAACCACAGTTCGACGCCCTCGAAAAGAAGTACGCCGTGCAATGAGCGCCCAGAAACGTCCTTGGGACGGCTTGATCAGCGCCGACGACCAGAAGGCCTACCGCGCCGCCGGATTCGGCCGCCCGTCGGGCATGGGCAAGCGTCCTGCCCTGCTGATCATCGACGTGCAGTACCGCACCGTCGGCACGACGCCGATGCCGTTTTGGGAGGCGATCAAGGAATTTCCGACCAGTTGCGGCGACGTCGGCTGGAATGCGGTGCGCAACATCGTGCCGCTGCTGGCCGAGTTCCGCCGTCGCAAATGGCCGGTGATGTACCCGCACGTGGCGCCCAAGGTCGCGACCGAAGGCGGACGCCTTGCCGAAAAAGTGCCGGCCATCATGAATATCGCGGCCAAGGGCTACAAGTTCGTGAAGGAAATCGCGCCGGAACCGGGCGACGTGCTCTTGCCGAAGAAGCATCCGAGCGCTTTCTTCGCCACCGCGCTTGCCAGTCATCTGATCGACGCCGGCGCGGACACCCTCATCGTCGCCGGTTGCACCACATCAGGCTGCGTGCGCGGCTCGGTGGTCGACGGCTTTTCCTACAATTTCCGGGTCACCATCCCGGAAGAATGCGTCTACGATCGCGGCGCCGTGTCTCACGCCGTGAACCTGTTCGATATGTCCGAGAAATATGCCGACGTCATGCCGGTTGCGGATGTGATCGAAAAGCTGAAGGCCATCCCATGACCGACACTGCCCGGGCAAGACTGCACGCCCATTGTGTGTCCTATTTCGAAGCAGTGATGCGCGAGGACATGGCGGGCGTGCGCAGCAGGTTCACGCCGAGCGCCAAGATCACGATCTTCCACGGCGACAACCCTAAGCGCGAGTTCCACTTGGCGGATCTGGATGGGCCCAATTCGCTCATCCATTTCTACGGTCATCTGTGGGCTAACTATCAGGTCAAGTTCCGCGACTTCACCTATACGATCGACCCACCGGCCAATGAAGGTGCGTGTTATTTCATAGTGACACTGACGCCAAAGCCGGGCTCGGCCTACGCGGCAACCGGGCCGCTGCTCCTCAACAACTGCAATTTCTTCAAGTTCGAGAACGGCGTCATCGCCAGTATGATTATTTATTACGCCAATCCCACGCTGGGCGCGACGCTCGGCAATACCCAGGGCGCGCCGACGGCGTTCCCGAAGGCGTGAGCGCGCCTAGCGCGCGATGAATAGAACATGCGGGTATGGCGACCAGTGGCGGAGGTGAACCGTCTCGACGGAAAACCCCGCGCGTCGCAGCAGGTCTGCATTCTCGCCAGACGACATGAAATGCAGTTTTCCGGAACCCATCGTTAGGCCCATACCCGTCATGAGCCGCTCCTGCGCGCGGGCGACATGGTATTTCCATGCCGGGTGAGTGTCGTTGGTCTTGAGCAAGAGGACACCGCCGGCGGCGAGCATCCGGCGGCATCCCTGAAGCAGCTCCAGCTTCTTCGGCGGCGGCATCAGGTAGAGGACATCGAGCACAATGATCACATCGAAGCGCTCATGGGCGACGCTATCGATCAACCCCTGTTGAAACCTGAGATTGGGGAACGAGGCGCCAACCCGCTTTGCAACAACGATCTTTTGCGGCGAGGGGTCGACACCGACAATCCAGCGGTCGGGACTGGCCGCTGCGAGGGCGAGGCAAAACACGCCATGCCCACATCCCAGATCGAGAACGGCCCCTTGCGCAGGGACCTGACGCACGATGGCGTCGAGCGGCGCCAGCAACCGGCGGGCGGCGACGAACGCGCGGATTCCAAGCGACTCATGGCGATAAAATTTGCGCGTCCCGTCAATGTCCACCTGAGCCGGAGCGCTGCGCATGGCGTACCCCTCATCCCCGGATGAGAACCGCGTCTATCCGGCCGGTCGCACGGCGACCCGCCCCGCACCGGCCGGCTCGACGACAAACAACTTTGCCCTCGGCAGCAGCTTTTCCATTTTTTCAAGAAACAGACGACGCTCAGTCATGACTGGAGCCGTTGCGTGCTCGCGGGCGAGCGCCGTGAATCGCTCCGCTTCGCCCTTGGCGATCTCGACGCGGGCAAATCGATCGGCACGCGCGCGTTCTTCGAGTTCGCGGGCCCGCGCTTCCGCCCGCGAGACAATTTGTGACTGTTGGGCCAGCGCATCTTGGATGGAACGTTCACGATCCGACCGGGCGCTTTGCACCTGCTGAAATGCGATGTCGACTTCGCCATCGGACGGCGGCGAAAGCTCGACGATATCGACCGACCGCACTTGGATGCCGAACCCATGCCGGTCGAGAAGTTCCTGAAGCGCAGCCTGGATATCTTGCCGCAGGACCTGACGCCGGCTGGTCAGGATGTCGTCAACCGCGCTTTGCAGAAGAAAGCGGGTCGCCGTGCGTTCGGCGGCGGCGCGAAGAATTTCGGTTGGCGTTTCGCCGCGAATCAGGAAGTCCTGCAGGTCCGATACCGTGTACCGCACATCGAGCCGCGCACGGATCATGCTTGACCCTCCCGTCATCCAGAGATCGGTCGCGCGTGCACTAACCTGCTCGATCGCTGGCGGAGCAGACGCGTAGCCGACCGGCACCGTCAGATTGGTCGCGGTTTTTTCGATCACCAGCCGGCCGATGGGGGTTGGCCACGTCCAATGCAGCCCGGGCCCGAGCATCCCGGCGGCGCGACCGAACGCGAACGAAACACCGGTTTCGTCGGGCTCGACGTTGCGCACACCGCTCGCGGCATAGACCGCGAGAGCAATGGCCAGCACCGCCGTTGGGACAGCCTTCATCATGGTTTGCGGTTGGATTGGAGCAGCAAATTGAGTATCGGCGCGTCCGCCGGAAGCACCAGCGTCGTCTGCTCGTTGATGACTTGCTCGTAGGCCTCGAGCGTACGGAGAAACTCGTAGAATTCCTCCTTGCCCTTGTAGGCTTCGGCATAGATCCGAGCCGCCTCAGCTTCACCGGCGCCGCGCTGCCGCGAGGCCTCGGCCTCGGCGGTCGCAACCGTTTCGGCTGCCGTGCGATTGGCCTCGGCGACGATTTTTTGCGCCTCGGCGTCGCCTTCGGACCGATAGGCCTTGGCTATGCGTTCGCGCTCGGCCCGCATCCGCGAGAATACGGCAACCAGATTCTGGTCGGGGAAATTGAAGCGCGTGATACCGAGGTAGACGACCTCGATGCCGAGATTGGCCTCGGCCGTCGGCGCCGAACGATTGCGAATCGTCGCTTCGAGCGAGCCAAGCCGATCGTCGCTGCCCGCGCCCTCTCCGTCCGCCGGCACGAAGTCGGTAAAAGGACGCTCACCCAGCGCGCTGCCGAGCGCCGACTGCACCAGCGCGACGAGCCTCGACTCGGCCGCCTGGCGTGTGCGCACCGCGCCGAGGAACTTGGTGGGGTCGGCGATCCGCCAGTTGACGTACATGCCGACCATCACGTTCTTCTTGTCGGATGTCAGGAACTCGGACTCGGGAACAGCGGCGATCAGAATCCGCTTGTCGAGACGGAGCGCCTGGTCGATCGGCGCCGGAAGTTTCCAATAGAGGCCGGGTTCGGTGATGACCTGGGTTACCCGACCGAAACGGGTTACGACGGCAAATTCTGTCTCCTCGACGATCACCGCCGAAAGCGAGACGGCGGCTGCAACCGCGACCGCGCCCAATCCCTGCCACACGCGTGCTGACATTGGCATGCATTACTCCTTAAATCGGAACTTGACGGTCGGCTGATTGCCGCCGTCGAGCCACAAGTCGACCGAGGCGTCCGGCACGCCGGAGCCATTGATATACTTCCGCGGCGCGCCGAACTTGCGTTCGATCGTCTCAAGCAGGAGTCGCCGCTCGGTGATGCCGGGCGCAATCGAATGTGCGGCCGCAAGATCCGAGAACGGCGCCACCTTTCCCTCGGCCAGTCTGACAGCGGCAACCGCCGCCCCTTGCGATTCCGCCAGGGTCTTCGCAGCACGGCCTGTGGCTTGCGATACCGCCACCGACGCGTCGCCATTGGCCTCATAAATAATGCGGGCCCGATCCTCAAGCGCGCTTGAAACATCGCGGAAGGCATCGTGAACGTCCGCGGGCGCATGAACGTAGATCAATCGCGCGGCCACGACTTCGTATCCGATATTGGCGGTGGTCACGCTTCGTGTCAGCCGTTCGCGGAACTCGGTCTCAAGGGCGGCACGGCCGACGTTGTAGATGCGGTCGATCGGCATGGTCATGGCAAGCTCGACCAGCGCCTGCTGCCCGAGGGCGTGAATCTGGCGAGTGCTTTCGGCGACGCCGAAAGTTGCCCGGAACGCGTCACTGACCCGATATTGGATCGCAGCCTCGAGATCGATGACGTTTTCGTCCGAGGTCAAGAAGTAGCCGCGGCCATCGGCGTCGGCGGCCGCCGACACCGCGAGTTCGCGCACGGCGGCGGCATCGACCGCGACGCCACCGCCCAGTGGGGCCGGAAGATGCAGGTAAAGCCCTGGCGGAAGATCGCGAGCCACGACCCGTCCGAAGCGCTGGACGATCCCCTGTTGGCCAACCTCGACGATGAGAACGAACAAAGGAACGACGAAATAGACACCCGCCGCCGCGACAACAGCCGCCGCCGCGCGACGAAGGACGATTGCATCGACAGTTATGCGCGAGACTTTTTCCCCCAAGATCGCCCGGGCAGCGCCGGCAATCCACGCCGACCAGGGCAAATGCGCGATTCTAGCGATGGCGCGGAGGTGCCCAAGATTTCCGGTCAGATCGGCGACGCCGTGGCGGAAGCTACCGCGGCGGAAACTTGCGATCAACAAAGCGACAAAAGCCGCCGTCAACACGATCTTGATGGCCGCCCATACCGGCGGATCGGGATCGACACGGCCGGCGCGAACGGCTTCGCGGACAAGATCGCCGGCGAGCCAGTCGAGCAGAAGCCCGGCACAGATCGCGACGCCAATCAAAGCGATCAGATACGCCGCCAACAGTCTTCCGCCGAGCAGTCGCCCGATGACCGGCAGCGTGGCGAGGCTGGTGGCGGGGCCACAGAGCAAGTAGACGAGAGCGGCGCCCGGCGACAAGCCGGTGGCAATCAATCCCGCGCCGACCGGCGCCGACATGCTGGCGCATGTATAGAGCGGCACGGAAATCAGGATCATCAGGAGCATCGGTACGATGCCCTCGCCCAATCCAGCGTCGGCGAAGAAATTTTCGGGCAGCAGCCCAAGCATCACGCCCGTCAGCACCAGGCCGAACGTCAGCCAGAAGGCGATCTCGTCAAGCAGCCGGACGTACCCGTAATTGAGGACGGCACCGAGCTTCGACCCGGCCCCAGAATCGTGGTGGTGGTCGTGCCCGTGATCGTGGCCGTGATCGTGGCCGTGATGATGAGCATGACCGTGATCGTGCTTATCCTCGCCACAGCAGTCGTCAGCGGTTGCGGCGGCGGCCGGCGCCGTATCGTCGTTTCGATCACGGAACAGAATGGTGAGCATCCCGGCGGCGATCGCCGTCACGACGCCGGCAATCGGCCGGTACACGGCCATCACCGGACCCATCAGGCCGTAGGTGATCGCAACGTTCTCGACATCGGTTTCAGGCACCGAGATCAGAAACGACGCCACCGCCGGCTTGCTGGCGCCCTTCTGCCGCAAAGCCATGGCGGTTGGCAGCACGCTGCACGAACACAGCGGCACCGGCGCGCCGAGGATCGCGGCCCAGACGACGCTGCGAAAATTGTTGCCGCCCATGTAGCGCACGATGAAGTCGCCGGGTACGAAGGCATGCAAGATGCCGGCGACCAGACATCCCAGCATGATGTACGGCGCGCTGTCGTAGAACAGCAGCATCGTCTGCCAGCCGATGGCCGAGAGCATGGACCACGCAACCGCGGCCCAGGAGGAAATGAGGTCAACCATCAGGCTTCAAGCAATCGGCCGAATCCCGGCCTTGGCTCGGCGATCCCAATCGCCGTCGCGGCGGCCCAGTAGCAGGCCTGGATGCCGCTCACGACGGGGACGCCGCGTTCGCGCTCGAACGGGACGATCATGTCAAGACTGGGCAAGTCGGTGCATGCCACGAACACGGCTTCGGCCTCCGGTACCGCAACTCGCTTGCAGAGATCGTAGACCGCTTGAGCCGTCTGCCGCGCGGTTTGCCTGAAGATCTCGGGCGAGGCGTTCAATCCGAGGCCCTCGCTGGCGACGACGGTGATTCCATGCCGAGCAAAGAACGCCGCGATTTCCGCGTTGGTTTTCTCGACATAAGGGCTTGCCAGCGCGATCTTGGCGGCGCCGAGCTTCCTCAGCGCACCGAGCACAGCGTCGGCGGCGCTAACCGCGGGCTTGCCCGTCTTTGCCGACATGAACGAAGTCAACTCGGTCAGCGGACTGGCCATCGATGCCGACGTGCACGCCAGCGCCACGACATCCGAACCGCACAGCTTGAGATCGTCGAGCGGCTGCTCGATCTGGCGGCAGAGACCCTCGAAGTAACTTCCGCCGCCGCTCGCCGCCGGAAACCGAAAACGGGCGGCATGGGCGGACACACCGTCGGGCGCCAGCCGCGCGAATTCGACTTCGGTCGCCGTGTTCGAGTAAGGCACCAGGATGCCGAGACGCGCGCGCCAGCCGGCGGCGCGCGACGGGAGCTGGGGCAACGGCGACATCTTATTCATGGGCGCGTCCGGTCATCGGGATTCGGTCCACGACCCGTGGACCATGTCCCATGTTAACCGGCAGGTGCCCGAGAGGGGAGACCCCGCGGGTCCTTCAGAAATGCGTTCATTTCAGCGACGGCCCGCTCGACCCTCTTGGCCGGCGTGATCGCGAGCTTTTTCGCGTTCCGGATCAATGCGGTCGCGGCGTCTAGATAGCGAATATTCGGGTCAGCTTCGCCGGTGATGAACCGTACCGGGTTCTCGAACAGCGGCAGGCGGCTTGCCAAGTCGTGCCGATAAACCACTTCCGGAGTTCGACGACGCGGTCATCGTCGATTTGCCCCGGGGGTCAATGACCTCGCGTGTTACGTCTGGGTTTGACGCACCGAGTCTGGCCATTCCTGACGGGAAGTGTCCGGATCTCGGTCATTGCGTTGTCACTTGCGCCAAGAGTTCGCGCTTCATCACCTTGCCGCTCTGATTCCGCGGTAGCGTGGGAACGATGACAATGTCCTTCGGAATCTTGTAGGCGGCAAGGCGCGATGCGCAGAACGATGTCATGTCGGCGAGGCTCAAGGCGGCGCCGGACTTGGGCGCGACGAACGCCACGACCTTCTCGCCCCACTTGGCATCGGGCACGCCGATGATGGCGGCCTCCGCGACGGCCGGATGCGTCGCCAAAAGCTCCTCGACCTCGATCGGGTAGACGTTGACGCCGCCGGTGATAATCATCTCCTTCTTTCGGCCGACGATGTAGAGATGCCCGTCGGCATCGCGCCGCGCCATGTCGCCGACCGAGACCCAGCCATCCTTGAACGCCGCCGCGGTTTCGATCGGCCGATTCCAGTAGCCGGCGAAATGATAGGGCGAATTCGAGAACAGCTCGCCGATTTCGCCGGGGCCGCACGCGCGGCCGTCGTCGGCGACGATCTTGAGCTGCACGAATGGAAACAGCAGACCCACCGAACCAGGTTTTCGAATCTGATCCGCCGGCGGCAGATTGGTCATCATCCCGTTCTCGGTGGAACTGAACAGTTCGTTGAGCACGCCGTCGCCAAAGTAATCGACGATCTTGACCTTTGCCGACTGTGTCAGCGGCGCAGAGTTGGAGATGATCGCTTTGATCGGCGGCCGGCGATATCGGCCGAGCGTCGCAGCGTCGAGATTGAAGATCTCGTGAAAGTGCGTCGGCACCGTGTAGATGCCGGTGAAACCTTCGTTCTTTAGTTTGCGCAAAGTTTCGACCGGATCAAAGCGGTCCATGATCTCGGCAAAGCCGCCGAAGATCAGCGCGTTCATGGGAAAGCTGACACCGGGCCCATGATTCATGGGCGTGATCGACAGAAAGCGATCCTCATTCCCAAAGCAGCCATAGGCGCCGGCGCGAACGATGTAGCTCAGCAGTCGCGCGCGATGCGACAGCATCACGCCCTTGGGCTGGCCGGTGGTGCCCGACGTGTAAGGAATCGTCCAGATCGACCACTCGTCGATCGATGGGCGGGCAATAGCGTCGCCGTGTTCCGCAACCCAGGATTCGAATTCGGGCCCGATTTCGATGATGCGCCGCACGGTCTTGAACGCGGCGGCCTTGGCGATCGATGCCGTGGCGCGATCGACAAACAACACCTCGGACAGCGCGTCGTCGCACACCGCGCCCAGTTCGGCCGGCGTCAGCTTGGCGCTGACGGTCGCCACCGGCACGCCGGCCTCGGGCACACCAGCGGTAATTTCGAGATACTCGATCGCGTTGCCGGCAAAGATCGCCGCGGTGCGGCCGGGTGCGATGGCGAGGTCCCGAACGGCGGCATTGGCGATCCGCTCGATCCGATTACTGAAATCGCGATAGGTGCGGGTGATCGTGCCGTGCCTCAGCGCGATTTTGTCGGGCGCGCGGGTCGCCGCCGTGCGCACGGCGCCTGCCATGGTCATCGATCGGTGCCAGTGGGGCAGGACGGGATGTGTCATCGGCGTGCGTTCACATGAACAACGCCGAAAACTCGCATGTCGGAATGGCGAAAGCCAGAACCCACTGCCTTGGTCGCAGTCGACCTCACATGACTAGGGGAGGACCGCTACTCCGTCATGCCGCGCGAATGCGCGGTATCCAGAGGTATCTGGTTCTCAAACCAAGCAAACACCTCTGGACTCCGCGGACAAGCCGCGGAGTGACAATTGAATCCAATGATCCATCAGCACGCCATTTGATACCGTGACTTTTGAAACGCGCCCGCAATCTGCGAGCGATGACGAGAGCCTTGCAGTCGTTACCCCATCAAGCGAGGATCACGACGCCATGACCGCGCCGTCGTCCAACACCGACTACCCCTCACCCGCTTACGCCTGGTACGTGGTCGGTGTGCTGGTCGTAGCGTACACGTTCTCGTTCATCGACCGGACCATCCTGACGCTGATGGTCGGCCCGATCCGCAAAAGCCTCGAGATCAGCGACTTCGAGATCAGCCTGCTGCATGGGCTGGCCTTCGCCGTGTTCTATACCTTTCTCGGAATTCCGATCGGCTGGATGGCCGACCGTTATCGGCGCACCCGAATCATCTCGGTCGGCGCGTTCATCTGGAGTTTCATGACCGCGCTGTGCGGCCTTGCCCGCAGCTTCGGCGGCATGTTCATGGCCCGCGTCGGCGTCGGTGTCGGCGAAGCCGCGCTGTCGCCCGCCGCCTTCTCGCTGCTGGCCGATTATTTTCCGCCGGCAAAATTGTCGCGCGCGCTCAGCGTCTATTCGTCCGCGATCTACGTCGGCACCGGGGTCGCAAACATCGCCGGCGGAGCGATCATCGCGCTGGTGCCGGCAATGGTGCTACCGTTCGTGGGCGAGATGGAACCGTGGCGAATCGTGTTCATCGTCGTCGGCCTACCCGGCATCTTGATCTGCGCGTTGATGTTGACCGTGCGAGAGCCGGCGCGCAAAGGGTTGATCGCCGGCGCCGGGCCAAACCAGCACGTGCCGTTCAAAGAGGTTCTGCAATTCCTGTGGCGACGACGCGTGATCTACGGGCTGCTTCTGTTCGGTTATGGCTTCAAGGGAATGCTGTGGAACGGAGTCACGGCGTGGATCCCGACCCACTTCGCCCGCACCTACGGCTGGCAGGCAGGCGAGACCGGCTTGTGGTATGGGCTCGCCATGGTGGTGTTCGGCACCGCCGGAATTCTGACGGGCGGTGTGGTGACTGGAAACCTGCGCGCCAAGGGACGGCCGGCCGGTTACTTGTACGTCGCGGTGTTCGGCGCCCTGGCAACGCTTCCGGCCGGGATGGTCGCGCCCTTGATGCCGAATGCGTGGGCGTCGCTTGCCGTATTCTGCGTGTTCATCTTCTTCGGCAGCTTCCCAGTTGGCGCCGCGGCGGCATCGTTTCAGGAGATCACGCCGAATCAGATGCGGGCCCAGGTCTCGGCGCTCTATCTGTTCGGCAACAACCTGATCGGCATCGGGCTCGGACCGACGCTCGTTGCCGCATTCACTGACTTTGTCTTCGAAGACGACGCGGCGCTCCGCTACTCGCTGGTCGCCGTCACCGCGATTGTCGCGCCGCTGATTGCCGCTTTCATGTGGTGGGCCGCGAAACCCTTCGCCGCCGAGTTCGAGTGGGCGAAGAAGGCCAACGTGACTTCGTCATGACGTTTGTCGCGCAACCCTTTGAGGCAATTGTCGGGGCGACCAATGTGCTGACCGACGCGCAACACCGCCGTCTCTATTCGCAAGACGTCTTTAATGGCGACGATGGGCCGATAGTCGACGCCGTCATCCGCCCCGCCGACACGGCCGAGGTCTCGGCCGTGGTCAAAGTGGCGGCCGCCCAAGGACTCGCGATCGCGCCACGCGGCGGCGGCGTGTCGTATACCAAGGGTTATGTGCCGGATCGCGCCGGCACGGTTCTGATCGACCTGGCGCGGCTCAATCGCATTCACGAGATCGCGGCCGACGATCTCTACATCACCGTCGGCGCCGGCTGCACCTGGCAGCAGGCGGCCGAGAGCCTGAAGGGCAGCGGCCTGCGCGCGGTGATGAAAGGGCCGATCTCGGGCACACATGCCACCGTCGGCGGTGTCGCGGCGCAGAACAGCGCCTCCGACAACATGGCGGCAATCCTCGCGCTGGAAGCCGTCACCGCCGATGGCCGTGTCATCCGTACAGGCTCGTCGGCGATCGGCGCCAAGGCGGGGCCGTTCTATCGCTATTACGGTCCCGATCTGACCGGTCTGCTGCTCGGCGACACAGGAACGTTCGCCATCAAGACCGCGCTCACGCTGGCGTTGGAGCCCGAACCCAGGGGCGCTGCCTTCGCGTCGATCGGTTTCGAAACCCTGTCGGCCATGTCTGACATCATGGTCGCGATCGCGCGGTCGGGCATCAAGTGCAAGACACTCGGCATGGACCCGGTCAAGAACCGGACCGCGACCAAAGTTGGCGTCAAGGAAGGCCTCGGCACGCTGGCCAAGGTCATCACGGCGGCGCGATCGGTGACGGAAGGTCTCAAGCAGGCGGCCAAGATCGCCGTCGCAGGGCAGAACGTGCTGGCCGATATTCCATGGTCATTGCATGTCACAGTCGAGGGCCACGACCAGCCCGCCGCCGATCATGCGCTCGCGGCGCTGAGACCAATATGGACCCATCGCGGGCGCGAGATCGAACCATCCGTGCCGATCGCGATGCGGGCGCGGCCCTATTCGATCCGCGGCATCGTCGGCATCGCCGGCGAGCGCTGGGTTCCGGTGCATGGCGTGTTTCCATTGAGCAAGGCGCAGCGTGTCGTCAGCGCGACCGAAGATTATTTCACGCGCCACAAAGCGCGCCTCGACCGGCACAAAATCGATCACAGCTTCCTCACCATGGTGCTCGGCAACATGTGGCTGATCGAGCCAATGTTCTACTGGTTCGACGAACTCTCGGCCCTTCACGCCACGGTGCTCGGCGACAAGTTCGCCAAGTTCAAGGACATCCCCGCCAACCCGGCTGCCCGCGCCGTCGTCAAGGAGCTCCGCGGCGAACTCGCGGCGTTGTTCAAGGAGCTGGGCGCCGTGCACTCGCAACTCGGCAAGTTCTACGACTTCGCAGGCAACATCTCGCCCGACACCTATGCGGTGCTGACGAGCATCAAGGACGCGCTGGACCCCGAGCGGAGGCTGAACCCGGGGAACTTGGGGTGGGGCTGAGGCAAGACTGACGGGGCGTGTCGCGAGACACGCACTGATCAAGGAGGCGAGTTTGGGGGTGTGTCCGCGAAATACTCGATCAATCATTTGCGTGTCCGTTTATCTGATCGCGAGAGGGGAATTGCGGGTTGGAGGTTAGCCCCATGCCTCATGATTGATGAGTCGCTTCATAGCAGTGGCCACCGCGCGCTGACGGAGCGTGAGATGGAGGGTGTCCGCGAGGCGCTGTACCCGAAGTACCAGCTGCTGCCGGTGGTTTGGCGAAAGGTCGAGGACCAGGAGGAGCGGCTGCGCCGACTCACAGCCGAGCAGCAGCGGATCCTCGACATCCTGGCCAACCAGCCCAAGGCCGCGATCCGCGGCGTGGCAGGGTCCGGCAAGACGATCCTGGCGCTGGCGAAGGCACAGTCGCTCGCCCGTGCCGGCATGCGCACGCTGCTACTTTGCTACAACCGGCCACTGAAGGACTGGCTGCAGGGCGCGGTGCCGGAGTCGTTCGGCGAAGGGCTCTTCATCGACACCTATCACGGGCTGGCGGACGACATGTGCAAGGCGGCCGGCTTGCGCCTGCAGGAGATGGGCAATCCCAAGGACCAGGCGTTCTGGACGGATACGGCGCCCGAGGCCCTGATGCAGGCCTGCGAACGGCTGAGCCTGGAGCACAAGTTCGACGCCGTCGTCGTCGACGAGGGCCAGGACTTCCACGACCTCTGGTAGACGAGCC